>NZ_JADEWP010000054.1:0-13218 GCF_015207535.1 Cyanobium sp. LEGE 06143
ATCTCGCGCTGGGCATGTCAGATGCCTTCCGGGGCTGTGAGCGCACCCTGGCGGTGAACGATGAGCGGGTGCAGGTGCGCATCCCGGCCGGCGTCCGCCAGGGCAGCCGCCTGCGGCTCAAGGGCAAGGGCAACCTGCAGCCCGGCACCGGCCGTCGCGGCGACCTCTACCTCAACCTCCAGATCCAGAGCCACCCGGTGTGGAAGCTCGATGGCGACCAGTTGCGCTCCGAACTGCCCCTCAGCCTCGATGAACTGGCCCTCGGCGGTGAGGTAAGGGTGGCCACCCCCGATGGCGAGGCCTCCGTGCAGGTGCCGCCGGGCATGACCCTGGGCCGCAGCCTGCGGCTCAAGGGCAAGGGCTGGCCCCTCAAGGACGGTCGCGGCGACCTGCTGCTCACCCCCGTGCTGCGCCTGCCCGAGACCCTCAGCGAGGAGGAGCGGCAGCTGCTGCAGCAGCTGCGCAGCGCCCGCAGTGCCGACCCGCGGGCCGGCTGGATGGAGGCGGCCAGGCTCTGAGGGCGCTCAGCCGATTCTGCGCTGGAGCGGCGACCTGCCCCTCCCTAGGATCCGCCTCAGCACATCTGGTTCCATGGAGCTCAGCTACCGCCCCCGCCGACTGCGCCGCACGCCGGCCCTGCGGGCGATGGTGCGGGAGCACCAGCTCAGCGCTGCTGACTTCATCTACCCGCTGTTCGTGCATGAGGGAGCCACGAACGAGCCGATCGGCGCCATGCCCGGCTGCCAGCGCTGGAGCCTGGAGGGGCTGGTGGAGGAGGTGGGCCGCGCCTGGCAGCTGGGCATCCGCTGCGTGGTGCTCTTCCCCAAGGTGGCCGATGGCCTCAAGAGTGAAGACGGCGCCGAGTGCTTCAACGAGCACGGCCTGATTCCCCGCGCCATCCGCCGTCTCAAGGAGGTGCACCCGGAGATGGCGATCATGACCGACGTGGCCCTCGATCCCTACTCCTGCGACGGCCATGACGGCATCGTCAGCCCCGAGGGCGTGGTGCTCAACGACGACACCGTGGAGATCCTCTGCCGCCAGGCCGTGGCCCAGGCCCGCGCCGGTGCCGATCTGATCGGCCCCAGCGACATGATGGACGGCCGTGTCAGCGCCATCCGCGAGGCCCTCGATGAGGAGGGCTTCGAGCATGTGGGCATCATCAGCTACACGGCCAAGTACGCCTCCGCCTACTACGGCCCCTTCCGCGAAGCCCTCGATTCCGCCCCCCGGGCGGCCCCGGGCAAGCCGATCCCCAAGGACAAGAGCACCTATCAGATGGATCCGGCCAATGGCCGCGAGGCGATCCTGGAGGCCCAGCTCGATGAGGGTGAGGGGGCCGACATCCTGATGGTGAAGCCTGGGCTGGCCTATCTCGACATCATCCACCGGCTGCGCGCCGAGAGTGAGCAGCCGATCGCCGCCTACAACGTGAGCGGCGAATACGCCATGGTGAAGGCCGCCGCTGAGCGGGGCTGGATCGACGAGCGGGCCGTGGTGCTCGAAACCCTGCTCTGCTTCAAGCGGGCCGGAGCCGATCTGATCCTCACCTACCACGCCTGCGACGCCGCGGCCTGGCTGCGCCAGGCCTGAGGCCGCCACGCCGGGCCATCCGCTCTCGAGAGAATGGCGTCCACGTTCTCCGTTCCCACTCCGCATCCCACGGAATGTGTTGCCATGGCCGGCTCCGATCGAGCGCCCCYCCCCTCCGAGCGTTCCCCGGCGGCTGCCCCCAGGGATCCAGGCGGCGCTGCCGCTTCCCACCGCCTCGGCCATGTGGCCCTGAGGGTGCAGGACATGGAGCGGGCCACGGCCTTCTACGTGGKCCTCGGCCTGCGGCTCACCTGGCAGGCCGAGGACTGGGCCTACCTGCAATGGCCCGGCAGCGGCGAGGGCATCGCCCTGCTCAGCCCCACCTACACGGCTGCCGGTCCCCACATGGCGCTCCACTTCCGCGATCGCGCTGAGGTGGATGCCGTGCATGGCGCCCTCAGCGCCGCCGGCCACGCCTGCGGTCCGGTGCATGACCACCGCGACGGCACGGCCAGCTTCTACCTGCGCGATCCCGAGGGCAACTGGCTCGAGATGCTCTACGAACCCCCCGGCGGCATCCCCAGCAATGTGGCCGGCCAGGCGCCCATTCCGCCCCCATTGCCGTGAACGGCAGAGGGCCTGAGCTGCTGAGCGGCATTGAGCAGGAGGCGCTTGAGCTGCTGGAGTGGCCGCGGCTGGCCGAGCAGCTGGCGGGGTTCGCCAGCACCGTGGCCGGTCGCAACCACTGCCTGGAATTGCCCCTGGCGGCCAGCCTGCCGGAAAGCCGCGCCCTGCTGGCCGAAACCACGGAGCTGCTTGGCCTCGACGGCCTGCTGGAGGGGGGCCTCAGCTTTGAGGGCGTGGCTGACATCGCCTCCCTGGTGCTCCTCTGCGCCAAGGGCGGCTGCGCGGCGGGCGAACCGTTGCTGCAGCTGGCGGCCACCCTGGCGGCGGCCCGTCGCCTGCGCCGCCAGCTCGACGACCCCCAGCTGCGGCCGGTGTGCGCGGCGCTGGTGGCCGAGCTGCGCACCCTGCCGGAGCTGGAGCAGCGGCTGCGGTTCTGCCTCGATGAGGGTGGCCGGGTTGCCGATCGCGCCAGCCCCGAGCTGTCGGGGCTGCGCCGCCAGCTGCAGGCGGTGCGCAGCGATCGCCGTGATCGCCTCTCTGAGCTGCTGCGCCGCTACGCGCCCCTGCTGCAGGACACGGTGGCGGCGGAGCGGGCCGGCCGGCCCGTGCTGGCCGTGAAGGCCGGGGCCGCGGCCCGGGTGCCGGGGCTGGTGCACGACAGCTCCGCCTCCGGCAGCACGGTGTTTGTGGAACCCCAGGCGGTGATTGGTCTGGGCAACAGGCTCAGGGAGCTGGAGGGGCAGGAGCGGGAGCTGGAGCAGGCCGTGCTCAGGGACCTCAGTGGCCTGGTGGGCCAGGAGGCCGAGGCGCTGGCACAGCTGCAGCAGGTGCTGCGCCGCCTCGATGCCGGCCTGGCCAGGGCCCGCTACGGCGCCTGGCTCGGGGCCGTGCGGCCCGAACTGGAGGCCGACCCCCTGGCGCCCTTCTCCCTGGTAGACCTGCGCCACCCGCTGCTGCTCTGGCAACAGCGGCGCCAGGGAGGCCACCCGGTGGTGCCCGTGACCCTCGCCGTGGCGCCGGAGCTGCGGGTGGTGGCGATCACCGGCCCCAACACCGGCGGCAAGACCGTGACCCTCAAGAGCCTGGGGCTGGCCGTGCTGATGGCCCGCGCCGGCCTGTTCCTGTCCTGCTCGGGCACGCCGCGGCTGCCCTGGTGCGGCCAGGTGCTGGCCGACATCGGCGATGAGCAGTCGCTGCAGCAGAACCTCTCCACCTTCAGCGGCCACATCCGGCGCATCGCCAGGATCCTGGCCGCTCTCAGCAGTTCCGCCCCTGGCGCCTCGCTGGTGTTGCTCGATGAGGTGGGCGCCGGCACCGATCCGGTGGAGGGCTCAGCCCTGGCCGCCGCCCTGCTGCGCCACCTGGCCGAGCGGGCCCGGCTCACCCTGGCCACCACCCACTTCGGTGAGCTCAAGGCGCTCAAGTACGCCGATGCCCGCTTCGAGAACGCCTCGGTGGCCTTCGACGTGGAGACCCTCTCGCCCACCTACCGCCTGCAGTGGGGCATTCCCGGTCGCAGCAATGCCCTCGCCATTGCCCGACGCCTCGGCCTCAACGAGGCCGTGCTGGAGGAGGCCCAGACCCAGCTCGGCTCCCTGGGCGAGGGGGAGGTGAACCAGGTGATCGTGGGCCTGGAGAGCCAGCGCCAGCGGCAGCAGGAGGCGGCTGAGGAGGCGGCCGCCCTGCTGGCCCGCACCGAGCTGCTGCACGAGGAGCTGCTGCTGCGCTGGCAGCAGCAGCAGCAGCAGAGCGCCGAGCTGCAGGACCAGCGCCGCCGCGGCCTGGAGCGCTCGATTCGCCAGGGACAGCAGGAAGTGCGCCGCATCATCCGCCGGCTGCGCCAGGGGGGGGAGGCCAGCCGCCCGCTCGGCGAGACGGCCCGCCAGGCCGGCCAGCGGCTGCGGCAGCTGGAGCTGGAGCACCGGCCAGAGCCTGAGCGCCGCAACCATGGCGGCTGGATGCCGGGGGTGGGAGAGCGGGTGCGGGTGCTTTCGCTGGGCAAGGCCGGCGAGGTGCTGGCCCTGAGCGAGGCTGGCCGCGAGCTCAGCGTGCGCTGTGGCGTGATGCGCCTCAACGTGCCCCTGGAGGGCATCGAAGGCCTCAACGGCGAGAAGCCCTCGCCACCGCCGCCC
The DNA here is from genome assembly GCF_015207535.1 of Cyanobium sp. LEGE 06143. Lineage (NCBI taxonomy): Bacteria > Bacillati > Cyanobacteriota > Cyanophyceae > Synechococcales > Prochlorococcaceae > Cyanobium > Cyanobium sp. LEGE 06143. The sequence goes on from NZ_JADEWP010000054.1 coordinate 4,293, forward strand.
CCCGAGGTGCAGGTGCGGGCCCGCTCGGGCCTCGGCGGCCGGGGCGCCGACGTACGCAGCGAGCGCAACACCGTGGACGTGCGCGGGCTGCGGGTGCATGAGGCGGAAGCCGCCGTGGAGGAGCAGCTGCGCCGGGCCAACGGGCCGGTGTGGGTGATCCACGGCATCGGCACCGGCAAGCTCAAGCGCGGCCTGCGCGAGTGGCTGCGGGGCGTGGCCTACGTGGAGCGGGTGGACGATGCGGCCCAGGGCGACGGCGGCCCCGGCTGCAGCGTGATCCATCTGCGCTAGAGAGCCGCCGGGGCTAGAGATCCGGCAGGCTCAGGGCCGGCTGGCTCTCCGGCGCCAGGGCGTTGCCGGCGGCGTCGAACAGGCGCCAGCCCGCCGGCTCCGGATCGAGGTGGATGGTGTGGCCCGCGGCCAGGCGCTCCTCCGGCGCTACCCGCACCTGCAACAGATGGTCGCCGGCCTCCAGCCGGCAGCTCAGCAGTTGCTCATTGCCCAGGGCCTCCACGTGCTGCACCTCCGCCGCCAGGTTGCGGTTCGTGGCCGGGGCCAGCCGCAGGTGCTCCGGCCGCAGCCCGGCGGTGAGCTCCTGGCCAGCCTTGGCAGCCAGCACCTCGGCCATGGGGCCCTCCACCGGCAGCTTGCGGCCCCCCAGCTGCAGCTGCCCGGCCGCCAAGGCCATGACCGGCAGCAGATTCATCGGCGGGCTGCCGATGAACTGGGCCACGAACAGGTTGGCGGGCCATTGGTAGAGCTCCAGCGGCGTGCCCAGCTGCTGCAGTCTGCCGCCATTGAGCACGGCGATGCGGTGGCCCATCGTCATCGCCTCCACCTGGTCGTGGGTCACGTAGAGGGTGGTGGTGCCCAGCGAGCGCTGCAGCTCCACGATCTGGGCGCGGGTGCCGGCGCGCAACTTGGCATCGAGGTTGCTGAGCGGTTCATCCATCAGGAACACGGCTGGCTGGCGCGCGATCGCCCGCCCCAGGGCCACCCGTTGCTTCTGCCCCCCGGAGAGTTCCTTGGGCAGGCGCTGCAGCAGCGGATCGAGTTCGAGGCTGCCGGCCACCTGGCGCACCCGGGCGGCGATCCGTTCCTCCCGGGGCGAGCGGACGCGCAGGGGGCGGGGCAGATGCTGGCTGGCCAGGTGCAGCCTGTCCTGCAGCTGCTGGATGGCGGTGCGGGGCCGGCTGCGCCGCAGCCCGAAGCTCAGGTTGCCGGCCACCGTCAGATGGGGATAGAGGGCATAGCTCTGGAACACCATGGCCACATCGCGCTGGGCCGGCCGCAGCCCCGTCACGTCGCGCTCCCCCACTGAGATCGTGCCGGAAGTGGGCTGCTCCAGCCCGGCCAGCAGGCGCAGCAGGGTGCTCTTGCCGCAGCCGGAAGGGCCCACCAGCACCAGGAATTCGCCGTCGTGCACGTGCAGCTCCAGCTGCCGCAGCACCTCCACCGGCGCTCCGCCCCGGCGGGGAGGATAGATCTTGCCGACGCCGTGGAACCGAMCCTCCGCCAAACCTGCTCCCACGTGGCCCGCTTTCAGCTGGAATCCTAGGTTTGGGCCATGCAGTTCATCGATCAGGCCCGAATCGCCGTCAAGGCCGGCCGCGGTGGCGATGGCATCGTGGCCTTCCGACGGGAAAAATACGTTCCAGCCGGCGGCCCCTCCGGTGGCGATGGCGGCCGCGGCGGCGATGTGCTGCTGCAGGCCGACGCCAACCTCCAGACCCTGCTGGACTTCCGCTACCGGCGCCTGTTCCAGGCCATCGATGGCCGCCGCGGCGGGCCCAACCGCCGCAGCGGTGCCGGCGGCGATGTGCTGCGCATCAAGGTGCCCTGTGGCACCGAGGTGCGCGACTCCCGCACCGGCATCCTGTTCGGCGATCTGACGGCCCCGGGCGATGAGCTGCTGGTGGCCCTGGGCGGCCGCGGTGGCCTGGGCAATGCCCACTATCTCAGCAACCGCAACCGGGCGCCGGAGAAGTTCACCGAGGGCAAGGAGGGCGAGGAGTGGCTGCTGCAGCTCGAACTCAAGCTGCTGGCCGAGGTGGGGATCATCGGCCTGCCCAATGCCGGCAAGAGCACCCTGATCTCGGTGCTCTCAGCCGCCCGGCCGAAGGTCGCCGACTACCCCTTCACCACCCTCGTGCCCAACCTGGGGGTGGTGCGTCGCCCCAGTGGCGATGGCACCGTGTTTGCCGACATCCCGGGCCTGATCGCCGGGGCCGCCCAGGGCGCCGGACTCGGCCACGACTTCCTGCGGCACATCGAGCGCACGCGGCTGCTGGTGCATCTAGTCGACGCCGCCTCAGCCTCGGTGCTCGAGGACCTCAAGGTGGTGGAAAGCGAGCTGAAGGCCTATGGCCACGGGCTCAGCGAGCGGCCTCGGCTGGTGGCGCTCAACAAGATTGAGCTGCTGGATCCGGAGATCCTGGCAGGCCTGAAGGAGGAGGTCTGCGAGCACTGCCGCCCAGATGGCACCACCTTCAAGGCTGGAATTCAGGAAGTACTCGCCCTCTCCGGCGCCACATCCCAACACCTGGACCAGCTGCTGGCTGTGGTGTGGCGAGAACTCGACGCCGCCGCTGCCGTCCGTAGGGACGAAGAGGCAGCCGTTGAGGCTCTGGGGGCAGTGAAGGGGCCAGAGGCTCTGGCCCTGGCGGCTCCACCTTCAGCACGGTCTGAGTCCTGAGGGGCTCAGTCGTCGTAGACCCGGCACTCGGGGGCTTCGGGGTTCAGCTCGCAGTACACCTCGAGCGGTGAGGGATCGTGGCTGTCTTCGGGGTGGTGGGCCTTGTACTCCTGGAGCCCCTTGAGCTCATCCTCCAGATGGCGGGCCTTGCCGAGGTTGCCGGCAGCTTTCGCCGCTTCCATCTCGGTCTCGTCCTTCTGGATGTGCTCGTCGATGTTGTTCATGCAGTTGCCGGCCGGGTCGGTCCGAAGCGCATTGACGCCCACCTTACGGGCCATGCAAGCCCGGATGCCTGCTGATCGTGGCTCTGTGGTGGGCCGCTGATGGAGCCCTGGCGCCGTCAGCCGGCCAGCTCGCTGAGCTCGAGCCAGCGCTCCTCGGCCCTGGCGATGCGCCCGCTCAGCTCCGAGAGCTCCTGGGTCAGGGCCTCCAGGGCGGCGTAGTCGCTGCTCGCTTCGGCCATCCGCCGCTGCAGCACCCGGCAGTGCTCCTCCCACACGGGGAGATCGTGATCGATCTGGCTCAGCTCGCGGCTTTCCCGGAAGCTGCGCCGTCGCTTCTGCTCTGGGATGGCGCTGGTTGTGGTCTGGAGGGCCTTGGGCTCGGGCGCAGCGGTGCGGGGGGCGTCCTGTGCTGGTGGGCCGACCAGCGAGGCCTCCGGCTTCGTCCGCGAGCTATCCCGGACCCTGCTGCGCCGTTGCTGCTGCTGCTCCAGGTAGGCGCTGTAGTTGCCCTCGAATCGCTCCAGCACGCCGTCATGGAAGGCGAACAGCCGGTCCACGCTGCGATCGAGGAAGTACCGGTCGTGGGACACCACCACCACGCAGCCGCGGAAGTCCTCGAGGAAGTCTTCCAGCACCGTGAGGGTCTGGACGTCCAGATCGTTGGTGGGCTCATCCAGCAGCAGCACATTCGGGGCCTCGATCAGCAGCCGGCAGAGGTGCAGCCGCCGCCGCTCGCCGCCCGAGAGCCTGCTCACCGGCTGGTGCTGCTGGGCCGGGGGGAACAGGAAGCGCTCCAGCAGCTGGGAGGCGCTGATCGGGCTGCCCTCCAGCTCCACGCTGCTGGCCGCCTCGGTCACCACGTCGATCACCTTGCGCTCGCGGCCGGCCGCATCGCGCTCCTCCCCCAGCACGTCGCTGTGCTGGTCGAAATAGGCCAGCTTCACGGTGGAGCCCAGCTCCAGGCGGCCCTCCTGCACCGGACGCCGCCCGGCGATCAGGTCCAGCAGGGTGGATTTGCCCGAGCCGTTGGGGCCGATGATCCCCACCCGGTCTTCCGGGCTGAAGTCGTAGCTGAACTCCCGCAGCAGGGGGGGCTCGCCCCGCTGGCGGCAGGCCTCGTTGGCCCAGGCGCTCAGGGCCTCCGCCTCGATCGCCCGCTTGCCCAGCCGGCGCTGGTTGCTGGCCAGGCTCAGCTGGCCGCGGCTCTGGCGGCGTGGCGCCTCCTGCATCGCCTCGATCCGCTGGATGCGGGCTTTCTGCTTGGTGCTGCGGGCCTGGGGACCGCGCCGCAGCCACTCCAGCTCCCGCCGCAGCACCCCCTTGAACTTGGCTTCGCTGGATGCGGCTGAGGCCTCGTCCTCGGCCTTGCGGGCCAGGTAGGTGGCGTAGTTGCCGCCGTAGCTCCTGGCCTCGCCGCGGTCCACCTCCACGATCCGATCGGCCACCTGGTCGAGCACGTAGCGGTCGTGGGTGATCAGCACCAGGGCCCCGGGGAAGCGCCCCAGGTAGCCCTGAAGCCACTGGATGCAGTCGGCATCGAGGTGGTTGGTGGGCTCATCCAGCAGCAACACATCGGGTTCGGCCACCAGGGCGGAGGCCAGGGCGAGGCGCTTGCGGAACCCCCCCGAGAGCTCCCCCACCCGGCGCCCCACGCCGTCGACGCCGAGACGATCCAGCACCTCCCGCACCTGCTGCTCGAGGCCCCAGGCCTGGCTCTGGTCCATGCGGCTGTTCAGCTCGCCCAGCTCCGCCAGCAGGGCCGTGGCCTCATCGCCCCGGGCGTGGGCCAGAGCATCGCTCACCGCCGTGTAACGGCGCAGCAGGGCCAGTTTTTCGCCACTGCCCTCGAACACCTGGTCGAGCACGGTGCGCTCCGGATCGAGCACCGGGTCCTGGCTCACCAGCACGACGCGGGCCTGGGGCAGGGTGCGGCGCTGCCCGGCGCCGGGGGGCTCCTCGCCGGCCAGCAGCTTCAGCAGGGTGCTCTTGCCGGCGCCGTTGGGTCCGATCAGACCCAGGCGCTCGCGCTCGCCGATGTGCAGGGTGAGCTGCTCGAACAGAGTGCGGATGCCGAAGTCCTTGCGGACGTCCACCAGGCTGATCAGGCTCACGTCAGGCTCCGGCGCCCTGGCGGCGATCCTGCAGCGCGGCGAAGACGCTCTTGTCGCCTACATCCGCCGCGGCGGGCATGGGGAACTTGCGCAGGCAGAGCACCAGCAGCAGCGCCGCCTCGACGGCCAGCAGGCTGCCGCTGGCCGTCGGCGATAGCAGGCCGCTGAGCTGGCCGAGCAGGGCCAGGGGCAACAGCAGGGTCACGCCGATCGCCTCGGGCCGCTGGAAACAGAAGAACTCCTTGAAGCCGATCCCCGCCAGGGCCGCGAAGAAGGGCCCAACGGCCCAGATCCAGCGACCGTCGGCCTGCAGGGCCGCGGCCATCGCCCCAGGGCCGGCCTGGACCCCCAGGGCCAGGAAGCCCAGGCAGCCCAGCAGCCAGAAGGCCCGCAGGGCCTGATGCAGGGGTTTCAGATAGATGTGGATCCAGCGCAAGGCCAGCCCCAGGCCCGCTGCCATCGGCAGCAGCCAGGGCCAGAGCCAGCCATCCCCCAGCCAGCGCCACTGGGCCAGCAGGGCGATCTGAGCCAGGGCCACCAGCAGCAGGCTGAGCCGGTAGCCGAGCACCTCGCGGCGGTCCTCGGCCGTGATCGTGAACGGGCCATAGACGCCCTGGAACACCGGCTCCGCTGCGGAAGGCCCGGTGGGATCAATGGCTGAGTCCGTCATGGCGCCCCAGGTGCGGGTGGATCTCCCACCAGTGTGGCCAGGGGCGGGCCGGCCGGGACGATCCCCGAGGGATGCAGCGGAAACAGGGCTCCGAAGTAGTCCTGTCGCCAGGCGTCCGGCCAGCAGGTGTCCGCCACCCCGGGCAGGGCGTGGAAGCGCGAGCGCCAGCGCCACAGCGCCGGCAGCTGGTTCAGGGGCAGCCGGCTCACCCCGAACAGGGGGGCGTACACCAGCTCCAGCCGGATCAGGGTGGGGAACAGCTGCACATCGGCCAGGCTGGGCTGGGTACCGCTCAGCCAGGGGCTGGTGGCCTCGTTGTCGCCGAGCTGTTGCTCGGCCTCGGTGAGGGTGGCGAACAGGGCGGCTTCGGCGCGGTCGTAGGCCTGTTGGTTGCGGGCAAAGCCGCAGCGGTAGACGCCGTCGTTCACAGCGTGCTGGAGCCGCTGCCGCCAGGCCTGGCTCAGGGGCTGCTGGGCTGGAGGGTCGAGGTCGCAGTCAACTGGGGAGGGCCAGCGGTTGAGCAGTTCGATCAGCCGGGCGCTCTCGCCCACCAGCACCTCGCCCCGCCGCGGCGATACCAGCACCGGCACCGTCGCCCGCACCCCGGCCGGGGCCCCGCACAGGCGGTAGAGCTCCTGCAGGCTGTCGCAGCCCAGGAACGGCTGCCGGAAGCGCCAGCGGCCCGCCTCCGGATCGGGCTCCGCCACCTGCAGGCTGATGCTGCCGCCGAGCTGGCGCAGGCTCCACACCAGCCAGGCCCGGTGCGCCCAGGGGCAGCTTCTGCCCACGATCAGCACATGGGCGCCGGGTTCAGCGGCGTCCGGCGGCGGCGGGGGTGGGGAGGTGAACACCCCCTCAGGGCGGCGGTAGTTGCCGGCCGCATCGGCGGGCGCCAGGCCCCCCATCAGCTGCCGCCACTGCCACTGCCAGGCGCAGCGGGCGCTGCGCACCAGGATCGGTGCTGGTGCCATCGGCCTGCCCTCACTGCTGCTTCGACTCTGCGCCAGGCTGGGGCCAGACGCCAGGGAGAGGCCCGTGCAGGAGCGTTCAGGTCAGGCCGCCGGCGTGCTGGTGGTGGCGGGCACCCATGGCAATGAGCGCAATGCCCCCTGGCTGCTGGAGCACTGGCAGCAGCGCCCCGAAACCCTCGCCTCCGCAGGACTTCCCCTGCACTTGGTGCTCGGCAACCCCGCCGCCTACGCCTGCAACCGCCGCTATCTGGAGCGCGACCTGAACCGCTGCTTCCGTGAGGCCTTGCTGCAGGACCCCGCCGAGCAGGGCCTCGACGTGCGCCGCGCCCGCGAGCTGATCGCCAGCCATGGTCCCAAGGGCAGCGAGCCCTGTGGGGCGGTGATCGATCTGCACAGCACCACCAGCGCCATGGGCAACTGCCTGGTGGTCTACGGCCGGCGCCCCGCCGATCTGGCCCTGGCCGCCGGCATCCAGGGCCGTCTGGGCCTGCCCATCTACCTGCATGAGGGTGATGCCAGTCAGACGGGCTTTCTGCTGGAGCAGTGGCCCTGTGGGGTGGTGATCGAGGTGGGCCCCGTGCCCCAGGGGGTGCTCCAGGCCCGGATCTGCCGGCAGACCCAGCTGGGCCTGGAGGCGGCCCTGGCGGTGCTGGCGGCCGCCCGGGCCGGCACGCTGCGGCTGCCCCCCGTATTGGTGGTGCACTCCCATCTGGGCAGCCTCGATGTGCCCCGTCGCGCCGATGGGTCGCCCCGGGCCTGCATTCACCCGGCGCTGCAGTCGCGCGACTGGGTGCCGCTGCACGACGGCGATCCCCTCTTCCTCGATGCCGATGGCACAGTGCTGCGCTTTGAGGCCGAGCAGAGCGGCGAGCCGCCGGTGGCGGTGTTCATCAATGAGGCCGCCTATGGCGAGAAGGGCATTGCCCTGAGCCTCACCCGGCGGCAGCTCTGGAGTGTCGAGGAGTCCTGGGGGCAGGCCCTGGCGCAGGTGGCCGCCGGACTGGGTTTGAGCTGAGCCGCGGCCGCCGCTGAGCCAGAGAATCAGAATGCAGGATTGCCGGCATCAGGAGCGGCCGCCTCAGGCGTGGGGGCAGGCTCTGGCCTGGGAAAGCCGTTGTAGAGGATCTGCACCACGCTGCGGCCGTCGGGGGAGATCACCAGCTCGGTTTCCACCGTGGCAGGAAGTTGCAGCTGCTCCCAGCCAGGGCTGCCCCCCAGGAAGCGGAAGGTGAATCCCGCCTCGGAGCGATCCACCAAGCAGGCGTTGTTGCTGACCCCCTGGAACATGCACACCGCTGGGCGGTAGGAGCTCAGGCCGCCGTTGAGTTTGGCGGCGGTGCCCCGGGCCAGGTTGATGCCCCGCTGCAGGCCCGCCGCCTCGCCCATGATCTGCTCGATCCGTTGCAGGGTCTGGCCCGTGAGGCTTCCTGGTGATGGCTCCTGGGCCCGGCCGAGGGGGGCCTCCAGCACGCTGACGGCCAGCACGAGGCCTGAGCTGAGCAGGCAGCGGGTGACCAGCCGCCCCGCGCGCTTCAGCAGCGGGCCGGTCATGGCCTGGGTGGCCCGACAGGACCTCTGGAGATGGCAGGTGATGGAGCGCCCCATGGAGGAAGGCCTGCGGCTCTTGGAATCACCAGAGGCTGGAGCCTTCGCCGCTCCTGCGGAAGCCTCGATCAGCCACAAACGAGGGTGGCCTGCTCCTCGGTGCAGGGCAGATCGCTCTTGGTGCCGTCGGCCCAGTAGATGCGCAGGCGGTCGTCACTGGTGCCGCTCCTGTAGGTGAGCGACTTCACCGGTCCGGCCGGGGGCTTGCCGCTGCTGTCGGCTGCTCCCCTGGGCGTCACCGCATTGAGCTTCTGCTCCAGCTGCTGGATCTTGAGGTCCTGCTGCTCGAGGCGCTGCTGCAGTTGTTGCAGCTCGGCGGAGGGCTTCTTCTCACAGGCGCCCAAGGCGAAGGCCGCCGCCAGCGTCAGCGCCAGGGCCAGCGGCAGGCGGACCTGAAAGCGGGCCGGGTGGGCTGGCATGGCCATGCCTTGATCGCAGGAGGGTGTCGCAGACATAGCGGAGAGGCCATCGCTGGGGGCCGATTGCTTCCCACCGCGACACTCCTCTTCACAAACCTGGACATCCCTCTTCACAAACCCCGCAACGTTCTGTTACGTTAGTCAGCGACGGGGTTCCGTCCCGCGGCCGACTCTGCTTCTGGGCTCTGACCTGAAGTGCTTCTGCCGTCCTACTTACCTGCTCTTTCGAGC
>NZ_JADEWP010000051.1:0-13619 GCF_015207535.1 Cyanobium sp. LEGE 06143
CTCCCCCTGGAGCTCCGAGGGTTCGCTGGCCGATGCTCTGGCCCTGGCCAGCCGCCTGGGCCTGGACACCGACACGGTGCCAATCGCCGAGCTGATGGGCGGCTTCGATGCAGCTCTGGCACCAGCCCTGGGGCGGGAGCCGGCGGGGCTGACAGCCGAGAATCTGCAGTCGCGCATCCGCGGCACCCTGCTGATGGCGGTGGCCAACCAGGACGGCCAGCTGCTGCTCTCCACGGGCAACAAATCCGAACTCGCCGTGGGCTACTGCACCCTCTACGGCGACATGAACGGGGGCCTGGCCGTGATCGGCGATCTCTACAAGAGCACCGTCTTTGCCCTTTGCGCCTGGCTCGACAGCCCGGAATCGTCCGCCTGCCGGGCGGCCCTGGGCTTGCCGGCCGAGGGGGAGCTGGTCGGGGCGGCCATCCGCCAGAAGCCCCCCAGCGCTGAACTGCGCCCCGACCAGCGCGATAGCGACTCGCTCCCCGACTACGGCCAGCTCGACCCCCTGCTCCAGGCCCTGGTGGAGGAGCACCGCAGCCCCGAGGAGCTGGTGGCCCAGGGCAGCGACCCCGCCCTGGCCGCCCGTGTGCATGGGCTGCTGCAGCGGGCGGAGTTCAAGCGCCGCCAGGCGGCACCGGTGCTCAAAGTCAGCGGTCACGCCTTCGGCAGCGGCTGGCGGATGCCGATCGCCGCTGGCTGAGCCAGTCTGGGGACACGCCTACCGCGTCTGCATGGCTGCCCAGGCTTCGTCCCTTCCCCTCACCGCGCCGATGGCGAGCATCGGTGTGCCCACGGAAATCAAGCGCGACGAGCGGCGCGTGGCCCTCACCCCCGATGGGGTGCGGGAGCTGGTGGGCCAGGGCATGGAGGTACGGGTGCAGCAGGGCGCCGGCCTCGGCGCCGGCATGGAGGATGCCGACTTCAGTGCCGCCGGCGCCCGACTGGTGAGCTGCGAGGAGGCCTGGGCCGCCCACCTGGTGGTGAAGGTGAAGGAACCCCAGCCCGAGGAATTCGTCTACCTGCGAAGCGACCTGGTGCTGTTCACCTATCTGCACCTCGCCGCCTACCCGGCCGTGGGCCGGGCCCTGCTGGAGGCGGGCACCACCTCCGTGGCCTACGAGACGGTGCAGCTGGAAGACACCAGCCTGCCCCTGCTGGCGCCGATGAGCGAGATCGCCGGTCGGCTGGCGGCCCAGGTGGGTGCCCATCTGCTGGAGAAGCCCCACGGTGGCCGCGGCATCCTGATGGGCGGCTGCACCGGTGTGCGGCCGGCCCGGGTGGTGGTGCTGGGAGCCGGCACCGTGGGCTGGAACGCCGCTCGCATCGCCGCCGCCATGGACGCCGAAGTGTTCCTGCTTGACCGTTCGCCCCAGCGCCTGCGCCAGCTGGAGGCCGACCGCCGCGGCCGGCTGGTGAATCTGGTCAGCAGCCGCAGCCTGGTGGAGCGCCTGGTGCCCGGTGCCGACCTGGTGATCGGGGCCGTGCTCACCCCGGGGGGGCGGGCCCCCACCCTGGTGGACGAGGAGCTGGTGCAGCGGATGAAGCCGGGTTCGGTGATCGTGGATGTGGCCATCGACCAGGGGGGCTGCATCGCCACCAGCCGGGAGACCACCCACACCGAACCCGTGCATGCCGTGCACGGCGTGCAGCACTACGCCGTGGGCAACATGCCCGGGGCGGTGCCCTTCACCTCCACCGAGGCCCTGATGAGTGTCACCCTGCCCTACATCCTGGTGATGGCGGGCCGGGGGCTGGCGGAGGCCGTCACCGACCGGCCGGAGCTGCTCTCCGGGCTGAACACGGTGGATGGGGCGGTCTGCCATCCCGGCGTCGCCAGGGCCCTCGGCGTGTCGCCGCGGCACCCGATGGCCTGCTTGCGCTGAGAGCCGAGCCCACAGGCATGCTGAATCCGAGCCGGATCCGGATCCTCGCAGTGGGCAAGCTGCGCAGAAGCTGGGTGAGGGATGGACTGGCGCACTACGCCAAGCGCCTGCCGGGGCTCACGATCGTGGAGCTCAAGGACAGCGATCCCCTGCGCGAGGCGGAGGCGATCCGCGCCCAGCTGCGGCGCGATGAGCAGCTGATCGCCCTCAGCGAGGAGGGCCAGGTCCTGCCGTCGCGCCAACTGGCCGCTCAGCTGCTGCAGCGCGGCTCCCTCAGGCTGGCCTTCGCGATCGGTGGCGCCGATGGTCTGCATGCCCAGCTCAAGACCGAGGCCAGCTGGCAGCTCAGCCTCTCGGCCCTCACCTTCCCCCATGAGCTGGCCCGGCTGCTGCTGGTGGAGCAGCTCTACAGGGCCCAGACCATCCTCCAGGGCGGGCCCTACCACCGGGAGTGAGGCCCCAGAGGTTCACCCCTCCGTGTTGAGGGGCGGCAGGGGCCGACGCAGGGAGCTCGGGCAGATCCCCTCCCGCAGGGCCAGCACCAGGCCGGCGGCCTCGCTGTAGCTGCGCGCCGGCAGCACCTCCAGCCCCAGGGCCGCCCCATCCACCTGCAGCACGCAGGGGTTCTCCACGGCGATCAGGGGCACACCGCGTTCGGCGCAGGCCAGCACCGCCGCTCCCCCCAGGGCACCGGCCGGAGCCACCACCGCTCCGATCTGCTCGGGCAGCACCAGGCCCGGATCGGCCCAGGCCGGGCGGCCGTTGCAGAGCGGCACCAGGTCGGGGGCGCGGCTGAGGCCCACCAGCACACAGGGGAGGAAGGTGTGGCCGAGCTCTTCGGCGGCAGCCCTGGGGTCGAGGGCCGGGTTCAGGGGCAGGCCAGCCAAGGCGGGGGCATGGGCACAGGGCAGCCCCAGCTGATCGGTGAGCAGGTGGCTGATCACCGCCTCGGCACCCGCCAGGGCGTCGACGCCGGAGCCGCCCCGGTAGGCCACCAGGGCCTCAGCATCGGCATCGTCCGGGAAGCGCGCCACCACGGCGATGGCCGTGGCTCCGGCGGCCCGCAGCCGTTCCGCCCCCTGCAGCAGCAGATCAGGCCGGCCCAGGCCGCCCCAGCTGGCCCCACTGGGGCCCCGCTCCAGGCGAACCTGCAGCGGCCCAGCGGTGCCCAGCACCGGGCCGATCGTGAGCCCCAGGGTGGCCCGGCAGGCGTCCACCACCTGGAGATGGCGCTGCAGCAGGGGCTGTTCAATGCCGTCGTCGAACAGGACCCCGAGCCGCTGGCTCCGCACCGGTCGCAGGGCCAGGGTGCCGGCAGCGAAGCGATCCAGGGCCGCCCCCTCCACATAGTGGATGCGGGGGTCCCGCCAATAGAGCGCCGCCCCGTTCATCACATTGGGATGGGTGATGAGACAGCCGCTGGCCGCTGCCAGCAGTCGGGCGGCAGGCAGGGCATCGCCGGCATAGCCCCCGAGGGCGCAGCCGATGCCCGTGGGCACCACCAACAGGGTGGGCAGCGGTGGCGACAGCACCGCTTCAGAGGCGATCACGGCCGGCCGGACGGGCCGATCACCACAGCTTCAAGGGTGAGGCCATCGCCGCACACTCCAGTGATGGCCCAGCGCAGCGGCCGGCCGTGCAAGGCCAGGGCCGCCAGCAGCTGGGGGAGCAGGGCCCCCGGACAGCGCTGCAACCGCAGCTCGACAGATCTGAGCTCAAGCGAGCCGGGGGTGAGGAACTCGGCGCTGGATGGAGCGCTCACTTCTGGTACTGGCCGAACTGGAGGTCGTACAGGGCGTCCTCCATGCAGGCCTTGAGGGTCAGGTCGCTGGTGGGGAAGGACACGCACAGCAGCGCATAGCCCTTCTCCTGCAGCTCCGGCTTCACCCCCATGGCGTCGGGCTGGCGCACCTGGCCCGAGCCGATCAGAGCCGCACAGGTGGTGCAGACCCCGGAACAGCAGGAACTGGGCAGGGGAACTCCGGCCAGCTCGGCAGCCGCCAGCACGGTCTGGTCGGCTCGGCAGGGGAAGGTGTGGCTGGTGCCGTCGATCTCAGCTGTGATCGTGAAAGTCTGGGGCGCGTCAGTCACGGAGGCGTCCGTCGTCGGGCTGGTGCTGTCCATCCTCCCAGCCGATCGGTCCGGACCCGAGATCCTGCCAGTGGCTTGGATGGGGTGCGAGGTATTCCGGTGGGGTGGTTCCGGCGGGAGCACTGAGCACGAGGTCCAGGCTCAGGGAGCAGCGAAGGCTGTCGGGATCGCGGTTCGGCAGCACCGCATGATCGAGGCTGGCAGGGAACAGCAGCAGCAGGCCGGCGCGGGGAGCCACATCCACCCACGGCCGGGTCCAGGGTGAGGCCCGCAGGGGCCCGTCATGGCCCACGGCCATGCCCGGCACCAACTCATTGCCCGTGGTCGGCGCGAACAGGCGCAGGCTGCCCTGCTCGCCGCCGCCATCGCCGGTGAAGTAGTAGACCGCGCTGAGATGGGCATTGGGGTGGTGGTGGCGGCCCACCACCTGGCCGAACTCGCTGAGCACCGGCCAGCAGCGCTGCACCTGCAGGGCCACCCGCTCTGGCGCGAAACCAAGTTGCTCCAGAAACTCTGCGGCATGGCCACACAGCTGTCGCACCAGGGGAGCAAAGGTGGCGTGGCGATGCAGCTGCCACACCCCCTGCAGATCGCCGGTCCAGGCGCATCCGGGGTCAGGATTGCTGCAGGCGTCACCGCGCAGGTCCAGCAGATCCTGCAGCTGGATGGCCAGCTCAAGCGGATCAGGCCGTCGCTGCACCTCGGCGAGGGCCACCGGGAACAGCGGCCTGAGATGGAGCTCTGAGCCTGGACAATCCAAGGGGAGGATTCAGCAGCTGAGGCCTGGCGGGCCTCAGGCCATGGCGGCAGAACCGCCCACAACCTCCAGGATCTCCTGGGTGATGGCAGCCTGGCGGGCCTTGTTGTAGTCCAGCGTCAGCGTTTTGGCGAGAGCCTTGGCGTTGTCGCTGGCATTGTTCATGGCCGTCATCCGGCTGGCCAGTTCCGAGGCGGCCGCCTCCTGCAGGGAACGCAGCAACTGGTTCTGCATGTAGAGCGGCAGCAGGGCGTTCAGCAGCTGCTCCGGACTCTGGTCGAAGATGATGTCTGAAGGCAGAGCAGGGGCCACGTTGCTGGAGTTGCCGGCTTCCACCACCAGGCGACCTTCGCGGGTGGTGAGCCGGAAGATCTCATCCTCGGGGGTGGCGATGCCTTGGGGGTCCAGGGGCAGGAGTGTCTGGATGACAGGCCTGGAGCTCACCAGGTTGATGAACTTGGTGAAGATGATCTCCACGCGGTCGGTGGAGGCCGAGAGGAATTCCGCCAGGATCTCATTGGAGATGGCCCTGGCCTCCTCCGCACTGGGCACCTGCTCAAGACCTGTGAATGTGGCGCGGATGGTGTAGGTGCTGGCGCGATTCTGGAAGTAGCTGATGGCCTTGCGGCCGATCAGCACCAGGTCCACCTTGAAGCCCTGGCCCACAAGCTCAGCGTGGCGCTGCTCTGTGCGCTTGATGATGTTGGCGTTGTAGCCGCCGCAGAGACCACGATCACCCGTGACAGCGAGCAAGGTGATCTGATCGACCTGGCGGGACTCCAGCAGAGGAGCGTCCACATCTTCAAAGCCCATGCGCGACTGAAGGTTTTCCAGCACGCGAGCCAGGCGATCGGCAAAGGGGCGACTGCGCAGCACCTGATCCTGGGCGCGGCGCACCTTGGCCGCAGCCACAAGGCGCATCGCCTCAGTGATCTTGCGGGTGTTCTTGACGGAGCTGATCCGGTCCCGGATTTCTTTGAGGTTGGCCATCGGTTCGTTCTCTCCTGCTCAGATCGAGGCGAGCATGGTGGACTTCACTTCAGCGATGGCCTCCTTGAGCATGGCTTCAGCTTCCTCGCTGAGCACCTTCTCGGTCTGCACTTTCGAGATGTAGTCAGGCTTGTTGGATTTCAGATACTCCCGCAGCTCACGGCAGAACTGGGCCACCGCATCGGCGGGGACCTCATCGATCAGGCCCTTGACGCCCGCATAGACAACGGCCACCTGCTCGGCAAGAATCAGGGGACTGAACTGGGGTTGCTTCAGGATTTCGCGAAGACGCTTGCCGCGTCCCAGCTGGGCTTGGGTTGCAGCATCAAGATCCGAGGCGAACTGCGAGAAGGCCGCCAGTTCATCGAACTGGGCCAGCTCCAGCTTCAGGGTGCCGGCGATCTTCTTGATCGCCTTGGTCTGGGCGGCACCACCCACCCTGCTCACCGAGATGCCCACATTGATGGCAGGCCGCAGGCCGGAGTTGAACAGATCGGAGCTGAGGAACACCTGACCATCGGTGATCGAGATCACGTTGGTGGGGATGTAGGCCGACACGTCACCAGCCTGGGTTTCGATGATCGGCAGGGCCGTCATCGACCCCTTGCCCATGGCATCGGAGAGCTTGGCGGCACGCTCAAGCAGGCGGCTGTGGCAGTAGAAGACGTCGCCGGGATAGGCCTCCCGCCCGGGCGGACGACGCAGCAGCAAGGACATCTGGCGGTAGGCCTGGGCCTGCTTGGTGAGGTCGTCATAGATCACCAGGGTGGCCTTGCCCTTGTACATGAACGATTCAGCCAGGGCTGCGCCGGTGTAGGGGGCGAGGTACTGCAGGGCCGCCGATTCGGAGGCACTGGCCGCCACCACGATGGTGTAGTCGAGAGCGCCCTTTTCACGCAGCACCTCCACCACATTGGCCACCGAGGCGGCCTTCTGGCCCACCGCCACGTAGACGCAGACCACGTCTTCGCCACGCTGATTGATGATCGTGTCGATGGCGATGGCCGTCTTGCCGGTCTGCCGGTCGCCAATGATCAGCTCCCGCTGTCCCCGGCCGATCGGGATCATGGCGTCGATGGCGGTGATACCCGTCTGCATCGGCTCGTGCACCGACTTGCGCTGAATGATGCCGGGCGCCATCGATTCGATCAGGCGCGTGTCGGTGGTGGCGATGTCGCCCTTGCCATCGATCGGCTGACCCAGGGAGTTCACCACCCGGCCGAGCATGGCGTCGCCCACTGGCACGGAGGCGATCTTGCCGGTGGCCTTGACAGTGCTGCCCTCCTGGATGCCCCGGCCCTCACCCATCAGCACCACGCCGACGTTGTCGTCTTCGAGGTTGAGGGCGATCCCCTCGGTGCCGTCCTCGAATTCGACCAGTTCACCGGCCATGGCCTGCTGCAGGCCGTAGACACGGGCGATGCCGTCGCCGATCTGCAGCACGGTGCCGACGTTGCTGACGGCCACCGATTTGTCGTAGTCCTCAATCTGCTGCTTGAGGATGGCGCTGATCTCGTCAGGACGGATGGAAACCATGGGAGAAATCCCCGCAGGGGGAATGGAGGGAACTGGGGGGGAGTGAAGGAGCGGGAGGGGAGACTCCCGAAGCGCAGGTTCTGGGTCGTTAGCCGACCTTGGCCAGGGCCAGACCGAGGCGACGGACCTGGCCGGAGAGGCTGGCGTCAACCACCTGGGAGCCCACGCTGACGATGAAACCGCCGATCAGGGCGGGGTCGATCTGCAGATCAACCTCCACGGCCTCGGTGCCAGCCAGGCCTTGCACCTTGGCGGTGAGCTGCTGCTGCTGCTCCTCGCTCAGGGGCGTGGCTGAGGTGACGGTGGCCATGGCGATGTTGCGGAGCTCGCGGTAGAGCTCGAGAAAGCGCATCAGCACCGAATCAAGGGCAGCGATCCGCTGGCGATCAGCGAGAACCTTGAGCAGATTCTGGAGCGACGCGGCTGTCTGGTCCTGAAACAGGGCGTCAAGGGCAGCTTTCTTGGCCTCAGGCTCTAGTACCGGAGAGCCCATGGCCTCCCGCAGCTGGGGAGAGGACTTCCAGATGCCGAGCAGGTCACGGACCTGTTCGGCCACGTCGTCAGTTTCCTGGCGGGCCTCGGTGACCTGAAGCAGGGCCTCGGCGTAGGGGCTGGCAAGACTGTTGAGCAGAGGCATCAGACGTTCCCCAGATTCTGGATGGACTGATCGATCAGACGGGCCTGGGATGCAGCATCGAGCTTCCCAGAAAGGCTGGCGAGCACCTTGTCGATCGCCTGCCTGGCGGCTTCCCGGCGCAGGCCCTCGGTGACCCTTGCGGCCTCCGCATCGAGATCGGCCATGGCGCCCTGCTTGAGGCGGGCCATCTCATCGACGGTGCGGGCCTCGCTCTCAGCTCGGATGGCGGCGGCCCGGGCCTTGCCATCCACCCGGATCTGCTCGGCCTTCTGCTGGGCTGAGGCCAAGGCCGCCTGAGCCTCGGACAGACTGGCATTGGCCTGACTCAGGCGCTGCTCTGCATCGTCGAGATCGCTGAGGATGGCGGCCCTGCGGCGCTCCAGGATTCCGCCCAGAAAACTGGGAAGGAACTTCCAGAGGGCGGCGATCACGATCACCAGGTTGATGATGTTGGTCTCGAACAGATCGAGGTTCAGACCAAAGCTGCCGTGGCTGGCGAAAAGAGGGAACATGGGGATCATGGCGCTGGGGCCAGCAGACGGGAGACGATCAGATCGGCCAGGCCATCGGCCTCTCCGCTGAGGCGGACGAGGGCCTGATCCCGTTGGACATCGATCTGACGCCGGGCCTCTTCACGCTGAGCGTTGGCCTCTGCGGACGCTGCAGCCAGCACAGAACGGTAGAGCTGATCCATTTCCTGCTCGGCTTCTACGATCAGCTTCTGGGCCTGCTGACGGGCCTCCTTGAGCTGCTCGCGCAGGTCGCCCTCCAGACGCTCCACCTGGGCCAGCTTCTGCTTGGCGTCGGCGCGACTGGTGCTGATGAAGCCCTCGCGCTCCTCAACGGCCCGGCCGACGGGACGGAAGAACAGCGAGTTGAGGATGAAGGTGAGGAGAACCACCTGCACAGCCATCAGCGGCAGGGTGGCGTCGAGGTCGAAGAGACCTCCCTCGGGTGCGCCTGCTTCGGCGAGCAGAAGCCAGCTGGTCATGGGAATCGATGCGCTGGAAGGATCGGGATGGAAAGGGGGGCCGAGCTGCCAGATGGCAGGGGCGTGATGCCCCCACCAACCGTCCACTCAGAAGCCGATCAACCAGCGAAGGGGTTGGCGAACAGCAACACCAGGGCGACCACGAGGCCGTAGATGGTGAGTGCCTCCATGAAGGCCAGCGAGAGCAGCAGGGTGCCGCGGATCTTGCCCTCGGCTTCGGGCTGGCGGGCGATGCCTTCAACGGCGCCGCCGGCAGCGGTGCCCTGACCGATGCCAGGGCCGATGGCGCCCAGGCCGACGGCCAGACCAGCGGCCACAACGGAAGCTGCGGAAGTGATGGAATCCATGGGGGAAGAAAAGATGGATGCGCTGGAACAGCGCTGAGTGGACGGAGGGATGAAAGTCTCCTGCGCCTGGGACGTTGCCTGGGGTTGGCAACGGGCCCGGTGGCTACCGGACCTGCGCGCAGTGAGTTTGCCAGACCGGCGGACCGGGCCAGCGGTGGAGCCTCAGTGGTGCTCCTCGTGGACCGCCTCACCGATGTAGTAGGCGGCAAGGGTGGCGAAAATCAGAGCCTGGATCGCGCTGGTGAACAGGCCCAGGAACATGGCCGGAAGTGGCACCAGCAGGGGCACAAGGAAAGCCAGCACGGCCACCACCAATTCATCGGCCAGGATATTGCCGAAAAGTCGGAAGGAGAGCGAAAGTGGCTTGGTAAAATCCTCAACGATCTTGAACGGGAGCATGATCGGCGTGGGCTCCACGTAATACTCGAAGTAACGCAGTCCTTTCCGACTCAGGCCAGCGTAGAAGTAAGCAAGCGATACCAGCAGTGCCAGGGCAATGGTGGTGTTGATGTCGGCTGTCGGGGCGCCAAGCTCCCCACTGGGCAGGTGGATCAGCTTCCAGGGGACAAGCGCTCCACCCCAGTTGCTCACGAAGATGAACAGGAACAGCGTGCCGATAAAGGGCATCCAGTCTCGATAGGCCCGTTCACCGATCTGCTCCCGCGAGAGGTCGCGGATGTAATCCCACAGAAACTCGAGCAGGTTCTGGGTGCCGCGCGGGTCTCGCTCGAGCTTGCGGGTTCCGGCGATCACCAGAGCCAATAGGGCACCGATCACGACCCAGGAGCTCAGGAACACCTGGCCATGGATCTTGAAGTTGCCCAGCTGCCAGTAGAGGTGTTGACCCACCTCAAGCTCGGCGAAAGGAAGACTGGAGGGCAGCGCAAGCATCGGGGAGATCAGGGGAACGGGAAAGTCAGGCGTCGAGCACGGCCTGCAGGATCACTGCGGGCTTGTAGAGCAGGAACCCCAGGAAAGCAGGCAGCAGATCCAGCTGGGGCAGGCGGCAGGCTGCCAGCACGAGGAGAATGGGCACGAGCAGCTGGGCCTTGCCCATGCCGCGTCGCTCACCACCCAGCCGGCTGACGCTGCGCCCGAGCAGGCGCAGATAGAGCAGGGCCGCGGTAGCCCCCACCAGCACAGCGAACGCAGCGCTCCAGCTCAACAGCAGAGCGGTGACCAGAACGGCCACACCGCTGAGAACCAGGGTGAACTGCTGCAGCTTCCGTTGGAGCCGGTAGTACTCGGCCATGCCGTTGTCAGGCTCGGCAGCAGGGTCCACGTCCGCTGCCGGCTGGACGGGGTCGACCGATCCTGTCACCTGATCAGCCAAGGGCTGCCCAGGCAGGCAAGGTGGAGAAACCGACAACCGAGCCAACCCTAGAAGGCGCGCGGAATCTATCACGCAGCCCCAGAAGCCAGTGGCAGCAAGACCCGGGCGGCCAATAGCTCCCTGGCGGCGCACAGCCTGCGCTGGCTCGATGCGTCGATTGTGTCGTCAGTCGAGCTGGCTGTCGAGCTCTCAGCAGGCAGAGCACCGATCGCCGTGCCCGGGGGGGCGGCCTCCAGGGCCTGCATCAGGGCCAGAGCCTCGCTGCTGAGGCTCAGGGGCATCAGATCCGGATCGAGCAGCTCCGTGGAGGGCCAGCCCCAGAGGCAGCGGTTGCGGACGCCGCCGGCCGCAAGCAGTGCACCATCGTCATCCCAGCCTCGCCGCTGCAGGGGCCCCCGGGAGAGAAAGAACTCGAAGTGGCTGATCTCAGGGTCCAGATCCTCCACCAGAGCCCAGCGCTCCCAGTCCGGCAGGGCCTGGGCCCTCTCCAGCAGCTCGCCGCCCAGCAACCGGGCCGGATCCCAGATGCCCGGATTGGAAAAGCCCGCAAACGAAAGCTCCGCGTTCTGCACGAAGGCCATCAATCGCTCCAGGTTGTAGCTGGTCTCCTGGGGATGGAGGTACATGTCGGCGAAGTTGGCCTCGGCCGCGGTGTCGAGGGCCCAGCGCTGCTCGTGGTGCCGCCGCAGCCGGTTGGTCTCGGGCAGGTCGGCGAAGAGCTGGCGGCCCAGCCGCATCCCCTCGCTGCCGCTGCCCACCCCCAGACGGCCGAGGCTGCGCTGGATGCGGTGGACTTCCCAGCGTCCCCCATCGGCATAGAGGAAGAGGTGCAGGAGGCCACCCGGCCTGAGCAGGCCCGCCAGGGCCTTCAGCCCGGCCTCCGGCTGACGCAGGTGATGAAGCACACCCACCGAATTGATGTAGTCGAAGGGTCCCTCGCCGGCCAGGTCGAGCAGGCTGCTCTGCTCGATGCGCAGCTCCCCGACCTGCTGTGCAGCGCCGGAGCGGCGGGTGCGCTCCCGGGCCMCGTCCAGGGCATTGGAGATCACCAGCAAAAAGGTAATCAGCACAGCATTGGCGGCCAGGATCACATCGCCTTGGCGGGCGCCCTGGGCAGTGAAAAACGCCAGCACCAGCAGCAGTGCGATGGTCCTGACCATGATGTAGCGATTCACCTGCAGAATCGCCAGGTAATCGGACACCTGGCCGATCAGCGCCCGGGTCAGCCGCTGGCCTTCGGGCATTCGGCGCAGCACGATGGCAAAACCGATCAGGGCGGCACTGTACTCGGCGATGACCGTGGCCAGGGCCACGCCGCGACTGTTCCAGCCCAGAACCGTCACAAAGAACACATCGAGTACGATGTTGATGCCGTTAGCGATGATCAGCATCACCATGGGTCCCCGGGGGAACTGGGTGCCAATCAACCAGCCCACCAGAGTGTACTGACACAGCACCGCCGGCGCGCTCCAGATCCTGATTGCCGCGTATTCGGCGGCCAGCTCGGCCACCGCCGGGCTGGGGTTCATCAGGGTCAGCCCCAGGCTGATCAGGGGCTTATGAAATACGATGAGCATCAGGCCGATGCCGACCGCCAGCACGATGGAACGCAGCAGCAGCGCTACCTGGGCGAAGGGATCACGTTTGCCCCAGGCCTGGGCCGCCAGCCCAGTGGTTCCCATGCGCATAAAGCCGAATGTCCAATACAGAATACTGAACAGGTTGGCACCGACCGCCACAGCACCAAGGTATTCCGGACTATCCAGGTGGCCCAGCACGGCGGTGTCCACCAGGCCGAGCAGTGGCACGGTCAGGTTGGTCAGCATCAGCGGCCAGGCCAGTGCCCAGAGGCGATGGTCTGTACTGGTCATTATGGGCCTTTTATGAGTTATGGTTCTCAAAATTCCGTGTTTATCCGTTTTGGATTTAAGGATTTTTTAGCCTTTTCTTGATCTGTGTCTATACTCGATCCTGATGTATCCATAATCAGGCTTTCACTCTGAGGCCATCCGGTGTTGCGAGCGCCGGGGTGTGTCGCAGGGGGATGACGCAAAATCCGACAAGAATAACACTCTGTGGAGACACAGTATGCGCGTGCATGCCAAGCGGGCAGTAGCCCTAGCCGCTGGTCTGTTGTTGCCGGTCACTGTCATGGCTGACTGGACCATGAACATGTCACCCGGGGTGACCAGCACCAGTAACCAGATTTTCAGCCTTCATATGACCATTCTCTGGATCTGTGTCGCCATTGGCGTCGTGGTATTCGGGGTTATGTTCTGGTCAATCTTTGCCCACCGCAAGTCCCGGGGCGCCAAGCCCGCGAACTTCCATGAGAATACCGTGGTGGAAGTGCTCTGGACCATTATCCCTCTGGCCATTCTGGTGGCCATGGCGATTCCCGCCACCGCGACCCTGGTCGAGATGTACGACACCACCTAATCGGATGTCGACATCAAGATCACCGGTTACCAGTGGCGTTGGCAATACGAGTACATTGACGACGATTTCAGTTTTTTCTCCAACATGTCGACGCCGCGTGACCAGATCCGCAATCGTCAGGCCAAGGGTGAACATTACCTGCTGGAGGTCGATAACCCGCTGGTGATTCCGGTCGGCAAGAAAGTCCGTTTCCTGCTCACCGCCAACGATGTCATTCACTCCTGGTGGGTGCCGGCATTTGGTGTGAAGAAAGATGCCATTCCCGGGTTTATCAACGAGACCTGGACCCGGGTGGATGTGCCCGGAACCTACCGTGGCCAGTGTACCGAGCTGTGTGGCAAGGACCATGGCTTTATGCCGGTGGTCGTCAAAGCGGTGCCTGAGGAGGAATACAACGAATGGGTGGCGGAGCAGAGAGAAATGGCGGAAATGGAACGCCAGTTGACCGAGAAAGACTGGACGCTCGACGAGTTGATGGAGCGTGGTGAACGGGCTTATGCAACCGCCTGTGCCAGCTGCCACCAGGCTGATGGTACCGGTCTGCCTCCGGCGTTTCCGGCTCTGAAGGGCAGCCAGATGGCGCTGGAAGACATGGAGGGCCATATCGATATC
>NZ_JADEWP010000052.1:0-13561 GCF_015207535.1 Cyanobium sp. LEGE 06143
TTGCGACCAGCAGGGGGGGGTGGGGTTCTCCGCCGTCCCGCCGATGGCTTCCACCACTTCCCCCTCCCGCCGCAAACAGCATTCAGTCCAAACCCTCAGCCGCTCTCTGCCCTCAGGGCGCGATGCCTTGGTGCTGGAGCACCTGCCACTGGCCGATGCCATCGCCTCAGCAGTTGCCCGGCGCTTCTTCCCACTGGTGGAGTGGGAAGATCTGATCCAGGTGGCCCGTAAGGCCCTGGTCCGCTCCGCTCCCCGCTGCAGAGCTGGCGAGCCGGCGGCGTCCTATCTGCGCCGCTGCATCACGGGAGTTTGAGAACAGTCGAGACACTGCTGCAGGGGCACCCCAGCGCCCGCTCCTCAGCGCTATGACTGCAGCAAGCCGCAGCAGGCGGTGATGCTCAGAGCAGCGGCTGGGCAGGGTTCACGGCCAGCCGCTGCCACTGCTCTTTCCGGTGCATGGAATCTGACCCCGGACAGTCAGGTCAGTACGCGAGAATACGGGCGCAGACTGACTGCCCGGTGGGGTGAGCCACAACATTATCCCGGCACACCTTCGCGGGATTAGCTACAG
This sequence comes from Cyanobium sp. LEGE 06143, assembly GCF_015207535.1. Taxonomy (NCBI): domain Bacteria; kingdom Bacillati; phylum Cyanobacteriota; class Cyanophyceae; order Synechococcales; family Prochlorococcaceae; genus Cyanobium; species Cyanobium sp. LEGE 06143. The sequence goes on from NZ_JADEWP010000052.1 coordinate 572, forward strand.
AATCCCCACTCATTGCGGGGCGCGATGAATGGTCATTGCCCCCTCCTCGTTGATCTCCCTGAGCAAAGCCACCAGCTGGTCCTCGATCGCTACTGATGGAACATGCAGCATCGGTTCACCAACAGGCAGGTGTTCGGTATCTGCCTGCAGGGCCGCCAGCTCCCATGCCTCAGCCACCGGCAGATCCAGGGCCAGAAAGTTCCCGTCCCAGACCGTCTCCGCTCCATCCCAGACGGGTTAGTGCTTGCTGCTGGTGACGATGCGCCAGGGCCGATCGGACTCAGCCTGCATGGCCGCCCATAAGTGAAGGCTGGCCGTCCAATGACAGGCGCCGTGGCACACCCAGCCCCAGTAGGTAGGCTGCGGGCCGCGGCGGCCGTGGCTCCAGCGCCAGTCGCAGGCGTCGTAGTCGGCAGGAAGCAGGCCGGGGATGAAGGCCGTCGGCTCGTAGGGGTAGCCGTGCTCCTCGGCCCGTCCCTCGCTGTAAGCCTCCAGCTCTGGCCACCAGATGGCGGCTGTCTCGCGGGAGCGGTAGAGCGGGCCAAGCCGCCGCCACCGCCGCTGGATCGGGTAGTAGGCGGTCGGGGCCATCAGCCCTCCTCCTCAGTCGGCGGCACACCGGCGGCGGGATTCTCCCCGCGTCCGAGGACACGCAATGGCACCCGCCATCCTGCACCGTCCCGCTGGGCGTGCCGCCGCACCATCCAGCACCCGCAGCGCCCACGCCGCCCAGCTGCTGCTCAGGCCCCCCGCTGCCCGTGAACAGGCGAGGCTCAGGGGGCTGGTGCTCAGGTGACGCTCAGGGGCCGGGGCGGTGGGCTGATCATGCGTGTGCGCAAGCCACGGCTCCCCGAGCTCAGCTGGCCATCAACGGAACTTKATGGATAGACGTTGTGGTGCGCGATGGGGCATTGGCGATACACCGGACGCCTGCCTCGTTCGTGGCGTCCGGCTGATCCTCCAATTCTGCGAACTTCTAGTTGGGGCGAGGGCTCAACACCAGGTCCCGAATGTTCCTGGCACCGAGCCAACTTGGGCCTGGCCCTGCGGCTCCCCCGGATCCATATGTGGTGGCAGGGGTAGGACGCCCAGGCGTGCTCTTCCACCACCCATGGTGGTGTTACGTTTGTTCCGGAGTCAGCTCCGTGCTGGCGACTCGGAGAACTCGGTCAGGCCTCTATCAACGGGAGTCATCACCCCGAAACAACAATGAAGCTCTTATTTAATGGCAAATCCATCCTCTCAACATGGCGGCACGGGGAGAGTCAACGTTGTCCACCACGTTCGCTCTAATCCGTCCTTCCGCGCCGCCGTCCAAGCCGTAACAAAAGAGCTTGGTGTCAGCGAATCAGCCTTGTTCCGGGCAGGCATCGTTGCCCTGATCACTGCACATCCCGGTATCCCGGATGAGCTCAAACAAGCCCTGACCGAATCGAACGCCAAGATCCGTTCCTGGTTCACGGGCCCCGTGGCAGACGCATCAGCTGTCGCCCGCTCCCTCTCCCTCTCCACCGGTGAGGGCTGAGACCATGCAAACAAGAGAACAGCCCCCCGCCGTTACGAGCGGCTGGAGGGGCCAGGGAGCTAAAGCACTCCAGCATTGTGCCGCAGCTCCCGAGCTCACCCATGGGCAGGCGTCAGCAATGGAGACGCTGCTCCCCTTCTTCACCGGGCACCGACCAGGGGGACGTGCCGCGCTCCTGGGCTACGCCGGCACCGGTAAGACCTTCCTGGTCGGCCAGCTGCTGCAGGCAGCCCTGGAGCATTACGAAGTGCAGCCCCAAGCCGGCCGCCGGGGGTGGTCCAGGCAGTCCGATGTCCTGGTCGTCGCTGCTCCGACGCACAAGGCCGCGGCCCAGCTGACCCAGACCCTCGCGGCTGCTGGTATCGACGGCATCGTCCCGATCACCCTGCACTCAGCGCTGGGGCTCAGGCCGGAGCGTGCTGAGGAGACAGAGCGGTTCGTTGCGGATCGCTCCGCTCCCAGGCGCATCGGTGAGGAGACGCATCTGGTGCTCGTCGATGAGGCCTCCATGGTCAGCGGCGAGCTCACGGAGCTCCTGCTGGATGCCCTCCCGGCTGGAGCCACGCTGGTCGCGGTCGGGGATCCAGCCCAGCTGGCACCGGTGCTCCAGAGCAGTGACAGCCCGCTCCTTCGCGCGCCTGTTGTCGCACTGCTCGAAGAAGTGGTTCGTCACCAAGGACCGATCCTTGCTGCAGCCACCGCCACCCGGGAGCTGGGCCGCGGCAGACCCCCCTGGAAAGCCGCCGCCGACGACCACAGCGCGGTGATCTTGCACGAGGGCTACAGGCAATGGCGAGATGCGGCCCTCTCCGCTTGCGTTCAGGCCATCCAGGCGGGACGGCCGGACCAAGCGCGGTTGCTGGCCTGGACCAATAACCTCGTCGGCAAATTCAACGCTGACCTGCGGACCAGGCTCTACGGCCCCTCGGCACCGCCCTTCGTGGAAGGTGAACTGGTGGTGTCTGCCAGCGCCATCCACGGCCCTGAAGGCACTCCCGTCGTCGCCAGCACCACTGAGATGGTCGTGCTTTCTGCCGCGCAGGAGGAAGGCCAGCTGGATGGTGATGAGCTGCCGGAAGTGCGGGAGGTGTTGCTGGGTAAGCGCGCCTCGAAGCGTGGTGACCCGACTCCGCCCTGGTGCTTCTGGAGCGTCGCCGCCAGGGTTGTGAGCAGCGGGCGACGAGTCGAGTTCCCGGTGCTGGAGCCCGACCAGCGCACCGCCTGGAGGAAGGCCAACAACGCAATCGCCAAGGCTGCACGGGCGGCCAGGGATGAGCACGGCAAGGAGGCTGCAGCACTGCTTTGGAACTTGTACTGGGACCGCCGGACGCTGTTTGGTGCGATCGCTCCAGTGTCGGGGCTCACCGTGCACAAGGCTCAGGGCAGCACGTTCGAGACGGTTTTCCTCGCCAGCGATCTGGACCGGAACCCAAGCCCCGGTGAGCTGAACCGCCTGGCCTACGTCGGCATCACGCGGGCCAGCCGTGAACTGCACGTCCTGGCCGACCCACCAGGGCACCCGCGGCCTGAACCAGAGCAGCCCTTCCGAACCACCTGGGGGTCCATCGCCGTGGTGCCGGTCCTCCTCGGCCAGGAGGTGCAGTGATGACTTCCAACATCAACAACTGGCGGGCCAGCCTCCCTGAGCTGGAAGGTCTGCCCCTGCTCCCCGTCGGCGCCGGGCAGGACGGGAAGGCCCCGATCAACCCCAACACCAGCAGACCGCTGGCCCGCTGGCAGAAGGCCAGCTTCTCGCCTATGCAGATCCAGGCGATGAACGACTGCGTGCGCGGGGTCGGCCTCCGCCCAGGGCCTGACGCTGGCGGGCTGCTGGTACTGGACCTGGACGGCGCGAGCGCCATCTCTGCCGTGGAGCTGCGTGGCGTCGATCACGAAACCACGCCCACCTGGCAGATCCAGCGCACCACGGCCGCCGATCGGTTGAAGCTCATCTACCGGGTGCCCCAGGAGTACTGGCCGCTCCTGGGCAAGGGCAAGGCCCAGCTGTCCACGGGAGACCGCGAGCAGATCGACTTGTTCTGGCGCTCAGGTCAGGCGATCGTGCTTGGTGAGCATCGCCCCAGCGGCGGCGCCTACACCTGGCGCGGCGGGCCGGAGCAGGTCGAGGCCCTGGAGCCCGGCCACCCCCTCTGGCCGCTGGTGCTGGAGCTGCTGGGACAAGCCCAGGGGCCTCAGCACCAGCAGGCCACCCCACGGGGGCCAGCAGCCACTGGGACGGCCACCAAAGGCGTACCAGTGGAGCAACTGCTCTCCCGCGAGCAGGCCAGCCTGTGGCAGAAGGGAGCAGCCGAAGGCAGGAGGAATGAAGCCCTGTTCCGCATCACCATCGGGCTGCAGGCCGCGGCCGATGGTGCCGCACAGGCGAACCTGGGCACCACCGGGAACCCGGAGGCGCTGGCACTCGATTTCGCCGCCCGCTGCAGTCCGCCCATCCCAGAGCGGGAAGCCCGGGCCACGGTCCGCAGCGCCCTGGGCCAGCCCCGCCAGCCCGACCCGGGGCTGGCGGCACGGATCGAGTACCACCAGCGCTCGCAGCAGGTCGCGCCCCAGGGGGAGGAGCCCAAGCCACCCAAGACCAAGCGGGAGATCCAGCTGTTTCTGAGCGAACTCCACACCTTCGAGCACGACGAACTGCTGGACCTGCCCGTCATCGACGGCAGCCACGTCTCCGCTGGATTCATCCCCACCTACGACCAGTACCTCGCAGACCGCTACCGCCTTGAGGTTCACCCCAGAACCGCCGAGGGCGTTCTCCGGTATCTGTGCTCCCGCAGTCCCTTCAACCCCATTGAGCGATACCTGCAGACCGTCGCGGCCAGGACCGAGACGCGTCTGCTCACCATCCAGGAGATCGGCAAGGCTTTCGGCATCGACGCTGGCGACGAGGTTTCCCTCGATGCTCTGGCAAGGCATCTGGTCGGCGCTGTGAAGCGGGGGCTCCAGCCCGGATACAAGCACGATGCGGTGCTGATCCTTTCGGGCGGGCAAGGCTTCGGAAAATCTGAGGCTATTGCTGCCCTTGCGCCACAGCGCGGGTGGGTGGACTCCGATTCATCAGTTCCCATCTTTGAGGGATGGCCCTTCCTCATCCGGCTGGCCCACTGCTGGCATTTCGTTTTTGACGAATGCGATCGGATGCTGCGCGGCAAGCACAGCTCGGAGATCAAGGGGATGATCACGCGTCGCTTTGACCAGTGGGCACGCAAAAACGAAAAGGAAAAGACCGAGCACCCCCGACGCTGCGTGCTCTGGGGGACGACCAACGAGGAACACGGCATCCTCAACGACCCCACCGGCGTCCGGCGGTTCTGGATCGCTCTGGTGAGGCACCGCTGTGACCCTGGCTGGATCTGCCAGAACCACGATTCCATCTGGGCCACCGCCATGGCCTGGGCTAAGGCAGGTGCGACCAACTACTGCCCACCTGGGCACCCGGTGGAGCAAGCGCTCGCGGAACGGGCTTGGAGCGCTTCATTCGAGAGCCCCCTCGCGCCCCGGCTACACGATGCGCTCAACAGCCTGCCTGTCACCGAGGGATTCCCCGGCATCTCCCAGCAGGAGCTGATCCACCGGGCCCTGAAGGAGGACTTGGCAGGCATCCGGAACAAACGTGAGCGGGACGACCTGGTCGGAGAAGTTGCTCGCACCATCACCGCCGCCAAGTTCACCTCGCACGGTGGTCAGTGGCGGTGGGAGAAGGGCCGCAGGCGGTTCGGCGGTCGTAACCCCGTTGCCGGCTTCTTCCCTGTTCCAGCGGCAGCCGAGGCCCAGGCGTGCGAGGCGACGGCACGCACCTCCTTCCTGGACGAGCCGTCCGTCCCTGTGCCGACCTGTGCCGATGGTGTGCCGGAAGGTCGGCACGGTCACTCCCCTTGGGGCGCAGTAGATCTCAAGGACTGTGCCGACCGTGCCGACCAAAAAGAGAGGTATACGGAACAGAACGTGCCTGAGATGGAGAGCGACGACCACCACCACTCGGAAGGGAAACCCCCTTGCGTAGTTGCCAAAAAGGTCGGCACAGTCGGCACAGACGCTGAGATCCCTTCCAGCGCAGTCGAAGTGACCGTGCCGACCCCTGCGGCACAGTCGGCACGGGGTCGGCACACCGCGAAGGCCCCGGCAGGGAGGAGCACCTCCACCGGCGCCCCTGGACCGGCCCCGAGCTGGCCACCGCGCACCGCCCAGGAGTTGCTGGCATGGGCCAGCAGGCAGCCCGGGGGTTCGGGCCCGGATGACCTCGGTGCGGCGTCCTGGTCTGTTCCTGACCGGGACGACTGGCCGCCCCTGGATCCATCGTTCCGTCCCGAGCCGGTCCAGGTCGATGGCGGGTTCACCTGAGATGGCGAGCGGTGCACCCAGGCCGCAGCAGTCGGGACACTTCAGCGTGGCGCCGCCCAGGGAGGTGGGCCCGTGGCGCGTGGTCGTGCGCAGCTGGATCGGGATGGTGTCGCTGCCCAAGGGCTGGAACCATCAGCAGCCGTCACCACCGTCGCCAGCGTTGTTACGCCAATGCCCGATCGCGGTGCACCCTCGATGGGCTACCCCGTGCGCAGCTCCGTGACGCCCCCGACCCCTGGGAGGAGCCGCAAGATGTTCAGCCGCAGCACCGTGGCACTGCTCCAGCACCCGCCAGGCAGGGCACGGCTCAAGCCGCTGCTCAGCCCCAGCAGGAGCGCCACGGTGGCTCTCAGTGCTGCGTGAGCTGGCCCAGGAACAGCCCCAGGCAGCGGCGTTCACCCTGGCCCTGGAGCTGGAGCGGCGCGGCTTCCCAGGGCTCACGGTCAGGCAAGTGAAACCTTGGCTGGACCGCATTCGAGCGGAGGAGGCGCAGAGGAGCGCCTGACGCCTTCTCCAGAGCTGAGCATGATCGTCGAGGACAAGGGGTGGTGGCTACGGCAGGCGGAACTGCATGTTTTCGACATAGACAGGGAGGCCGCCTTGGCGGGAATTTTCCGGGAAACTGTTGATGTTCACGTCAATCGAGTCAGGAAGCCTGACAGCTGATTGTCCTGACTCAGTCGCCTTCACTTCGGGAGAGAGGTAAGCCCTGCAGTAGGCGACAAAACCAGTCCTGGTAGTCGCCCCCCGAGACTGTTGCCTCTGCTGCCCACTGTCAGAGATGCTCCGCTTTAATCGCTTCTCTTTCCGCTCCTCGTAGGTACTGTCTTTCCACTCTTTTTGACGCTCTTCAAACTCTTCCTGCGTCGGAATTGTGCGGAACTCCCCAGTGACTGGGTCATGGCTCTCCCACTTACCCGTGCTGTCGTTGAACCTAATTCCTTTGCTTACTTTCTTAAATCCTTGCTCTGCAGCCTTGGCACATGATTCACGCCTAGAGCTGGTCATGATCTGGTCGACGGCTATTGCGCCAAGAGAGATCGCAACCAGCAGTGTTGCTGCTGGCTGCAGGTATTGCTTCCAGTTTGTTTCTGGCATGTGGGTGTATTCGAGATCCTGCGGCATGCAGTGCCACACCCAAGAGTTTGCTGCTTTCCAGCCGCCATCGCCACATGCGCCTCAGCTGCTCTCCGCACCGTGGGTTGCAGCCATCCCCGTCCGTAGGCGACTTGGTGGTGGCTGAGGCCCTGCTGCAGGAGCTCGGCGATGTGCGCTTTCCAGGTGCCGCTGACCTTCTCCCGGCTGGCTGCGCTTCGGAGGCAGGGTGTGATGGGCGGCAGTGTCCGGTTGACTTAAGCGCCGGGGGGGCGGAGAAGGACAAGGGACTGAGCCCCTCCCCCTAAACCTCAAGCTCATCGGCCAGCGCCAGCACCTGCTCATGGATTGGCGCCCACTCCTCCAGCACCGCCATCCGCTCGGGTGAGCCAGGTGCGGTGTTGCGGCCCTTGGCGCTCAAGTCCGCAAGCTGCCGGCGCAGTTCTGCCAGGCGGGCGTGGCGGTCGTCCATGGGGATGCTGGCGGCGCTCCCACGCTGGGCACCAACAGTTGTTCTGACCACCATGCATCACGGATTGCTCGCGATGTTGCCGTTGGCGAATCCAGGTGAAAGTCAGCCGATCCCATGCCGCTGCAACATCCGCGAGGTTGTGGCCCGGGGCAGGCCCAGCACCCTGGCGATCGCCGTGACGCTCTGGCCTTCCTCCTGCAGCCGCCGGCCCAGGGCCTGCTGCTGGTCGTTGTAGGCCCTAGGCCGGCCTCCCAGGTTCCCTCCGGTGGCGCGGCGGTGCTCAACGCTGGAGCGGGTGCGCTCGATGGCCAGGCTGCGCTCAAACTCCCCCACGGCGCCTAGCAGCTGGAACAGCAGCCGGCCGGTTGGGGTGGCCGTGTCGATGGCCTGGTCGAGCACCTGCAGCTGGATGCCGCGCTGCTCCAGGTCGGCAGCGATGGTCAGCAGCTCCTGCAAGGATCGGGCCAGGCGRTCCAGCTTGCAGATCACCAGGGTGTCGCCTGGCTGCAGCTCCTCCAGCACCTGGGCCAGCACCGGGCGCTCCCTGCGTCCCGAGCTGATCGTCTCGGTATGGATGGCATCGCACCCGACTGCCTCCAGCTGGGCCTGCTGCTGGGCTTCGGTCTGGTGGGCGGTGCTCACCCTGCCGTAGCCCACCCTGCGGCCCTGGGAGGCAGCAGCAGCGGGCCTGGGCGCGGCGGCCCTGGTCAGAATCTTCGTCATCGGTCCATTCACGAGATGGGTCGGTCACGGGTCAGGCAGTTGGCGCTGCGCTGGCCCACCACATTCATAACACTCCCTGTTCTGGTCGCCAATGTTTCGGGACAGGGTTGTGGGCATCCCAGCAGCGTTTTGAACAGGGTGTTTTGGGCGGGTCCAATACCGAACGGTTGTGGACGTGGCCTTCTGAGCACCTGGCTGCCTCCCCCGACCGGGTGCTGCCCTGCCCCAGCCACGGGTGCTGGGCTGGCTCAGATCTGGGTGCCGATCAGCCAGTGCGGGCGAGGCAGGCCCTGGGCCGCGGCCTTCCGCGCCAGGTCTGGATCAACCCAAGCAGCTCGGATTCGGCCCAGCGCCAGCACGCGCAAGAGAGGCCCCCCGCGGGGTAATTCGGGAACGAGGGGGTGTGAGTAAGCCCCCGCGGGACCACGAAGCATTTTCGGGAACGGCTGCAGGTGCTGCGTGGCCGATGCTTCAGGTGCCGCTGCTCAGGCCGAGCTCACGTGCGGCCATCTGCAGTGCGAACCGCCGGAGCTGCCTGGGGGTGAGGTCGTACCCCTCCTGCTGCAGCCAGGTGGGCAGGCGCTGCTCCAGCACTCGGGTGAGGCCGCGGAGGGAGGGTCCAGAGAGCCAGAGCGCGGTCTGGTCCTGGAGTGTTCCGTCGTCCAGAAGCTCGAGGAGGGTTTCTTGTCGTTGTTCACCAAGGAGCAGGAGTTTGGATGTTCCGTTGCTGGACTGGAGTGCTCTGGGCGGATTGATAAGCCCCCGTTCCTTGGCCACCATGCGTGTGTGCCCGGCGAGCGGTTGATGGCCCGCACATCGGTCGCCAATGTGCAGGGCAACGAGTCGATCAGCTCCAGGTTGCTCCGGGGGGTCGATGACGAATCGGATCTTCGCGGGGTGTAGAAGCAACCAGCGATTGAAGGCTCTGCGTTCTTCTGGTGTGGCCTGATCAAGTTGCCGCCAGAACTCCGTCACCCTGGCGGCAAGTTCCTGGCCGGCTTCTTCCTCATCGGGCCGTGCCTCGAGGTGGCGGAGGGCTGCAGATTGCTCCGAGAGTTCCTGCTTGAGCTGGTGCAACTTGTCGCGGCCCTGGGTGATCGCCCGCTCGATGGTGGCGAGGCGTTCCTCGCCGGCACCCTCCGCCCAGATGTCAGAGGCGCGCCGCTCCATGGATTCCATCTGTACCTGGGACTGGGCGAACCGGTGGCGCAATGCTGCGACCTGTTCGGCGAGGCGTTGGCGTTCCTGCCTGGCATCTGGATCAGCCAGCAGTTCGGCCCAGGCGCCCTGGCCCAGCCGTGTGAGGCAGTGAGCTTCCATCTGGTCGCGGAGCACATACCCCCTGCCGAGGCCAGGTGAGTCACGGCGGTTGCAGGTCCGGCAGCCCACCCAACCTGGATGGTCGGCGCGGGCTCCCCTCCCTGGACGGTGGTAGCTCATTGGGGCACCGCAGACGCAGCGGCAGATGGTCTGGAACAGGAAGTAGAGCCGCTGGGAACCACCCCGCAGCTGGCCGCGCAGCGTGTCGCGGGTGGCCATCGCAGCCCGGAGCTGCCCCCACTGGGCACGGGACAGAACCGCTGGGTAGAAGCCCTCGATCACCACCCCGTCCTGGCGGTGGAGATCACCCACCAGGGCGGGGGAGCGCAGGGCATTCGTCACCCGGCTGTGGTTCCAGGCTGAGCCGGCCTGGCTGGCGTACTGGTTCCGCCGGTTACGGGTGGGTGGGGGCGAATGGCCCTCGTCGTTGAGCTGCTGGGCGATCAGGGTTGAACCCAGGCCCTGCATCGCCAGCTCCACCGCACGGCGCAGGGTGGCTGCGCAGGCCGGGTCCAGCCGCATGCTCCCARCCTCATCCCGCACCAGCCGGCGGTCGGCATCACGGGCGATCCACCAGGGCGTGGCCGCCGCAACCTTGGCGCCTTGCTCCTGCAGCTGGTGACGCTTCGTGGCGGCGCCCTTGCTGCGGCGCGACTTCTCTTCCCATTCCCTCCGCGCTTGGGCCATCGCACCCAACAGGCCATGGAGCCGGTGCGGCTCACGGTCGATCAGCTCAGCATTGAGGACGGCTCCTCCGTCACTGCAGAAGGCGATCGCCAGACCCGCTGCCCAGAAATCCGACAGCAGCACGCCCAGCACCTGGCGCTCCGCCTCGCGACTGAACCGGGACATGCTCTCCACCACCAGGCACGAACCAGGCGGGACGGCACCGGTGCGGGCGCCCTGCAGGAAGCGGCTGAGAGCCCCAGTCGTTCGGTGCTTGCCCTCGCCCGCACTCACCCCTGGATCGACCAGAGACTCCGCCAGCTCCCAGTCGGGATGCTCCGCCAGCCAGTGCTGCAGCGCCTGCTCCTGTCGCTCCAGGCCGGAACGGTCGGAGCCCGCCTGGGTGCCCCGACTCACACGCGAATAGGACCAGGCGAGCGGCATCTGGGGAGCGCGGCGAGTGCTGATTCAGACTATCCGCAGTGTGCGCTCTTGCTCAGTGCCGCCCACCAGAACGATGAAACCCTGTTGATCATGGAGTCGCCCCAGCTGGCGGCCCATTTCACTCGGGAAATCGATCGCCTCTGGAAGGGGCGGAACTCAGCATCTCCGCTCGGCTGCAGCGCAAACGCGACCGCCAGCAGAGGCTCTGTGGCCGGGGCCGGCAGCGGCTGGGCCAGGATGGCCCCGTACGATCTGGCTAGACAGGCTCCACTGCTGATGGACTCAAGATCCGCCGCCAAGGCTGAATCGACCACCCTTGATGCGATCCAACTGATGTTGCGGGATCTTCAGACCCGCCATGACGAAATTCGCCACCGGGCTGCATTCCGGGGCTGCACGAAGGAACTGCTGGACGTGCAACAGGAGCTGGTGGATTACCTGCTCACCAAAAAGAGCCAACTGATGGGTCAGAGTGAGCGAGAGAGCCTCACCAACCGCAACTACAACGCCTTMCTCTGATTCCACTTTCCTCTGACCCCGCCTTCCTCTGAGCCCACAACCGACACCGCCCCCTGCCCAACCGGCCCCTGCGTGGTGGTGGTGGGGGCAGGACCGGCGGGCAGCTGCCTGGCCCTGCTGCTGGCCCAGCGCGGTGTGCCGGTGACCCTGGTGGAGGCGGCCACCAGGCTGGAGCGCCAGTTCCGCGGCGAAGCCCTGATGCCCCATGGCCTGGAGGCCCTCGAGGCGATGGGGCTGGCACGGGAGCTGGACGCTCTTCCCCACCGTGCCCTGGCGGGCTGGCGCTTCTGTCTCGATGGCCGGCCCCTGTTCCGGGTGGCCGAGCCAATGGAGGGGGAAGGCCAGCCCGGCTGCCTCCTGGTGAGCCAGCCGGCCCTGCTGGCTGCCGTGATCGCCCGCCTGCGGGCCCTCGGCAACGCCCGCGTGCTGCTGGGCCAGCGGGTGAGCGGACTGATCCGGCAGCAGTGCGGCCGGATCAGCGGCGTGCAGCTGGCCGGGGGCGAGCAGCTGCCGGCCAGCCTGGTGGTGGCCTGCGACGGGCGCCAGTCGAGCCTGCGCGAGGCGGCGGGGCTGGAGCTCAGGCGCAGGGCCAGCCCGATCGACGTGCTCTGGTTCGCCCTGCCGGAAGCCGGCCCCGATCCCCTGGCGGGCGATTTCACCACGATGGTGGGCGCCGAGGGCATCTTCAGCGCCTTTGTGTCCGCCAGCGGTGGCCTGCAGCTGGGCTGGGTGCTGCAGGCCGGCGCCACCGAGCCCCACGTCTCGCCGCGCCAGCGGCTGGAACGCATGGCCCGCCAGAGCCCGCCCGAGCTGGCCGCCGCGCTGCGTTCCCAGCCCGGCGAGCCGGCGGAACCGATGCGGCTGCGGGTGGAGGTGGGCCTGGCGAAGCGGTGGTGGTGCCCTGGCCTGCTGTTGCTCGGGGATGCCGCCCACCCGATGAGTCCGGTGCGGGCCCAGGGCATCAACCTGGCGCTGCGGGATGCCTGGGTGGCCGGCCAGCTGCTGGGGGAGGCCCTGGCCAGCGCCTCGGCCCAGCACGCCGCGCCGGCCAGGAGTCTCGATGCGGTTCTGGCACGCATCGAAGCGCTGCGGCAACCCGAAACCCTTGGCCTGCAAGACCTGCAGGCCAAGGAGACCGCCCGCGGCCTCTGGCTGCAGCGGCAGAGCGGCCTGCGCCGCCTGTTGCAGGCGAGCTCAGGCTGGCTGGCGCCACCACTGGCCCACCACTGGCAGCGCAGCCAGCAACCCCTGCGCCAGGGGATCACCGACCTGGCCAGCCTGGGCCGCTGATCGCTCCGCAGAGGGCGTGGCCACCAGTCGGAACGGACAGCTGCCGAGCCGACCATCAACCGCGGCTGAGATCCACCGTAATGATGGTGAGGCGTACGGCACCGCCAGCCCTGCCATGAATCGCCATGACCTGCTGCTGGTTCCCGCCCTTGCCGCGCTTGCCTTGACCGTCCTGTTCCAGGGCCCTGTCAGGGCTCGCGACCCTGACTACCCCAGCCAGGAGCTGCTGCGCCAACTGCAGCTGGACACGATCGCCTGCGGCCGCGACAACCTCGCCCCCGACTGTGATCAGGCCCGCAGCACCGCCGATCCCCTGCTCGACCATCCGAGGCTGAGCGGCAACTGCAAGGACGCGCTCTGGCAGATCAGCCAGGACGCGGTGGTGGTGCCCCGCAACGACTTTCAACGCCGCGAGCGGCTGATCGGCGAAGCCACCGACATGATTCGGTTCTGCCGGCAGCTGAGCCAGCCTCTGCGGACCACCAGCCCGCCGTCCAGGCCCCAGGCTCCTGGCCGGGGATTCGGCCTCGTGCCGGGCTCCTGAACAATCAGACAGCCGTGGGGAGCGGGCCTAAAG
>NZ_JADEWP010000058.1:0-12834 GCF_015207535.1 Cyanobium sp. LEGE 06143
GGAGTGAGGGGGGTCACAGGCGTTCTGTCGGGAGCCGGGAGGCCAAGGCTGAGGGGTTCAGAACCAGGGATTCAGAACCAGGGGTTCAGGCCTGGATGAAGTGCCGCAGCTTGCGGGCCTCGATGCCGGCACGGTGCTGCAGTTCAGCGTCGCTGAGCTGGGCGTCCTGGCGCTCCTGGGCAGCGAGCACATCGGCTTCGTCCACGCCATAACCACAGGAGCGGGCCAGCTCCAGGAACTCCACCAGCTCCAGGGGCTGGTTCAGGCGGGCGGCCAGGCTCTCCTGGCTGCGGGCTTCGGCCAGAAAGGCATCCAGTTGCTCCAGGCTCACCAGGGCAGCTCCAACTGGTCCTGGTCTAGCGGTGCACACTGCGGCGCTGGCTTCGGGAGGGGCTCCAGTCGCCAGGCGCTGCCATCCCAGGGCTGCAGCAGGGGCTCCAGGGCCCGCAGGGCGGGGCCGTCGCAGGGGGCCAGCCAGGGCTCCTCCAGGCCGTCCGGCACCACCACGGGCATGCGGTGGTGAACGGGAGCGATCAGGTCGTTGGGCGTGGTGGTGAGCACGCAGCAGGTGTCGAGCTCGCTGCCGTCGGCGCCGATCCAGCGCTCCCAGAGCCCCCCCAGCCAGAACGGCGCCCCGTCGGCGCGGCGCACCTGATGGCCCTTCTCCTGGAAGGCATCGGCGGGGATCAGGCAGCGGTGATGGCGCCAGGGCCCGCGAAAGCTGGCCTTCTCGGCCACGGTTTCAGCGCGGGCGTTGATCGGCCGCCGGCAGCCGCCGGGGTCCTTCACCCAGCTGGGCAGCAGACCCCAGAGGGCCAGGGCCGCCCCCAGCTGGCCATGCTCCTGCCGCAGCAGCAGCAGCGGTTCCCCGGGGCGGATCTGGGGCCTGGGAGCGTAGTGCTGCCGCAACCCCGCTGGCAGGGGCCCCCGGAGCCTGGGCAGCAGGCGGTCGAGCTCGCTGGTGAGGGAATAGCGGCCGCACATGGCAGGGACGGTGAAGGATCGGTTCTCCCAACCCCGGGTCGGTTCGGGCTCTCACCCACCAGGCCTAGCTTGGGCACACCTTTGGCTGCCGCACCATGCCGATCCGACAGGATGACAAGGGGCCCTCGCGGCGCTTCGGCCTGATCAATCTGATTCTGATCGGCTTCGGCGTTCTGCTGCTGTTCAGCAACTTCCTTCCCAACGGCTCCTCCCAGGTGCCCCGGGTGCCCTACTCCCTGTTCATCGATCAGGTGAACGACGACGGCGTCAAGCGCGCCTTCATCACCCAGGAGCAGATCCGCTACGAACTCAAGGAGGCCCCTGCCGAAGGAGCCCCCACGGTGCTGGCCACCACACCGATCTTCGACATGGACCTGCCCCAGCGACTGGAGCAGCACGGCGTGGAGTTTGCCGCCGCACCGCCCCAGAAGCCCAACTTCTTCACCACCCTGCTGAGTTGGGTGGTGCCGCCGCTGATCTTCATTCTGGTGCTGCAGTTCTTCGCCCGCCGCAGTGGCATGGGCGGTGCCCAGGGGGCCCTGAGCTTCACCAAAAGCAAGGCCAAGGTGTACGTGCCCGATGAGGAATCCCGCGTCACCTTCGCCGATGTGGCCGGGGTGGATGAGGCCAAGACCGAACTCACTGAGATCGTCGACTTCCTCAAGACCCCCGAGCGCTACGCCGCCATCGGTGCCCGCATTCCCAAGGGGGTGCTGCTGGTGGGGCCTCCAGGCACCGGCAAAACCCTGCTCTCGAAGGCCGTGGCCGGCGAGGCCAGCGTGCCCTTCTTCATCATCTCCGGCTCTGAGTTCGTGGAGCTGTTTGTAGGCGCCGGTGCGGCCCGGGTGCGCGATCTGTTCGAAGAGGCCAAGAAGAAGGCGCCCTGCATCATCTTCATCGACGAACTTGACGCCATCGGCAAGAGCCGCTCCGGCTCGATGGGCGTGGTGGGCGGCAATGACGAGCGCGAGCAGACCCTCAACCAGCTGCTCACCGAGATGGATGGCTTCACGGGCCAGGACAAGCCGGTGATCGTGCTGGCGGCCACAAACCAGCCCGAAACCCTCGACGCCGCCCTGCTGCGGCCCGGCCGTTTCGACCGCCAGGTGCTGGTGGATCGCCCCGACCTCTCCGGCCGCAAGATGATCCTCGAGATCTATGCCAAGAAGGTGAAGCTGGCCGAGGGCGTTGACCTCGATCGCATCGCCCAGGCCACCAGTGGCTTCGCCGGCGCCGATCTCGCCAACCTGGTGAACGAGGCCGCCCTGCTGGCCGCCCGGGTGAAGCGCACCAGCGTGGAGCAGGGCGACCTCAACGAGGCGATCGAGCGGGTGGTGGCCGGCCTTGAGAAGAAGAGCCGGGTGCTGCAGCCCGAGGAGAAGAAGGTGGTGGCTTACCACGAGGTGGGCCACGCGATCGTGGGTCACCTGATGCCCGGTGGCGCCAAGGTGGCCAAGATCTCGATCGTGCCCCGTGGCATGAGCGCCCTCGGCTACACCCTGCAGCTGCCCACCGAGGAGCGCTTCCTCAATTCCAAGGAAGATCTCGAAGGCCAGATCGCCACCCTGCTGGGCGGCCGCAGCGCCGAGGAGATCGTGTTCGGTGAGGTCACCACCGGTGCCGCCAACGACCTGCAGCGCGCCACCGACATCGCCGAGCAGATGGTGGGCACCTACGGCATGAGCGAGATCCTCGGCCCCCTGGCCTACGACAAGCAGGGCGGCAGCCGCTTCCTCGGCGCTGGCAACAACCCCCGCCGGGTGGTGAGTGATGCCACGGCCCAGGCGATCGACATGGAGGTGCGCAGCCTGGTGGACCGGGCCCACGACCGGGCCCAGGCGATCCTGCGCCACAACCGCTCCCTGCTGGAGAGCATCTCCCAGGAGATCCTTGAGAAAGAGGTGATCGAAGGCGACAACCTGCGCGATCTGCTGGCTGAGAGCGTCATGCCCGAAGACGCCAAGGCCCTGGCCTGAGCCTGAGCCCCCCTTGACTGGGGGGCTCACCATCTCCGATAAGGGATGTTTGAACGGGGCCCGATGGCCAGTCAGCCCACGTCTGCCGGCGCCAGCCTCGCCGCTCTCCAGGCCCTGCGCGGCCTCGACCTGCTCTCCTCAGCCGACCTCAGCGCCGAGCAGACCGCCGCCCTGCTGGATCTGGCCGCAGCCCTCAAGCGCGGCACCCGCAACATCGACCTGCGCGACAAGGTGCTCGGCCTGATCTTCACCAAGGCCTCCACCCGCACCCGCACCAGCTTCAACGTGGCGATGGCGCGGCTGGGCGGCCAGACCATCGACCTGCAGCCGGGCATCACCCAGGTGGGCCGCGGCGAGCCGGTGGCCGACACCGCCCGGGTGCTGAGCCGCTATGTGGATGTGCTGGCCGTGCGCACCTACGACCAGGAGGAGCTGGCCGAGTACGCCCGCTGGGCCTCGGTGCCGGTGGTGAACGCCCTCACCGACCTGGAACATCCCTGCCAGGCCCTGGCCGACTACCTCACCCTGCAGGAGGCCTTCGGCGACCGGGCCAGCGACCTGGCCGGCCTCACGCTCAGCTACGTGGGCGATGGCAACAACGTGGCCCACTCCCTGATGCTCTGTGGCGCCCTGCTGGGCGTGAACGTGCGCATCGGCTGCCCGGTGGACTACAGCCCCGATGCCGCCGTGCTGGAGCGCTCCCAGGCCCTGGCGGCTGAGCGTCAGTGCGTGGTGGAGGTGCACCACGAGCCGGTGGCGGCGGTGCGGGGTGCCCATGCCCTCTACACCGACGTCTGGGCCTCCATGGGGCAGGAGGACGAACAGGAGCGCCGCGACGCCGCCTTCGCCGGCTGGTGCCTCGATGAAGACCTGATCGCCGAGGCCGACAGCCGCGCCATCGTGCTGCACTGCCTGCCGGCCTACCGGGGCAAGGAGATCAGCGCCGGCGCCATGGAGGGTGCCGCCAGCCGCATCTTCGATCAGGCCGAGAACCGCCTGCATGCCCAGCAGGCCCTGCTGGCCGCCCTGCTGGGCGGCATCTGAGCGGCATCCGGGCGGCCCACTGGACAAACGGGCCAGGGGGCGGTACATCTGTATCAGTGACAGCGCCGCGGTGCCCCGATCCCAGCCTGACGTGCTCACCCAGGCCCAGCAGGAGCTCTACGACTGGCTGGCCGACTACATCGGCGCCCATCGCCACAGCCCCTCCATCCGCCAGATGATGGAGGCCATGGGGCTGCGCTCGCCGGCGCCGATCCAGAGCCGGCTGCGGCATCTGCAGCAGAAGGGCTGGCTCACCTGGCAGGAGGGCCAGGCCCGCACCCTGGAGCTGCTGGGGGGCGGCAGCGGCGGCATCCCGGTGCTGGGCGCCGTGGCCGCCGGCGGGCTGGTGGAGCCCTATGACGACCTGCAGGAACGGCTCGACCTGGCCCCCGTGCTCGACACCCGCGGCCTGTTCGCCCTCACCGTGAACGGCGACTCGATGGTGGAGGCCCACATCGCCGATGGCGACGTGGTGCTGCTGGAGCCGGTGGTCGATCCCGCCCGCCTGCGCCAGGGCACGATCGTGAGCGCCCTGGTGAACGGCAGCGGCACCACCCTTAAGCACTTCCACCGTCAGGGCGCCACCGTGACCCTGGAGGCCGCCAACCCAGCCTATGAGCCGATCGTGCTGCCCGCCGACCAGGTGACCGTGCAGGGCAAGCTGGTGGCCGTCTGGCGCCAGGTGTGAGGGCCCACCGCGTTGTAAGCTCCAGCAGCGCCAGGCAAGGCCACCAGGCCTAACGGTTGAGCGACCAGCGTTCTTCCAGCCGTGCGTTCACAACGGGGCCATAGCTCAGCTGGTAGAGCACCTGCATGGCATGCAGGGGGTCAGCGGTTCGAATCCGCTTGGCTCCATTCCAAGTACGCTTTCCCACCTGGCTTCTGAAGCGGGTGGACCTTCTTAATTGTCTCCACTCCATCAGTAAGCGCAGAAATGTGCGCAGAATCGCCCCTTCCTGGCTGCTTGCCTCGGTTGCCTCACTGAGATGCCGCTTTCACGGGCGTTGATCCGGTGACGATCATCCAGCCCAGCTTCTGCGCGGGGCCCACCCGGGCCAAGCCATAGCTGCTCGGTAGCGCTCCTGGCGCTCGATCAGCGCACTGCCGCTGCGGGTCACCACCCAGCCGGCGTCCTGCATCGCCGCCGGGGCCACCACCAAACCCACAGGCTGCAGGGAGCCGAGCCACTCCTGGCGGGCTCTGAGCTCGGGGTGAATGGTGGGAGTGCGGCGGATCATGGGCTCAGAGAAATTGGGCGAAGGGATCGGCGGTCCACTTGTCTTATCGAGTGGCTCCAGGGCTTGCACAACCTCGGCTTCTGGGTTGATGCCGGGCAGAAAGTCCAGGATTCACTTGGCTTATTCCTGCCGCTGCGGTTGGCGACACGGCGAACCACTCCTCCAGATCAGCCGGCTTGAATTGGTCCGCCTGGCCCTCGCCAGCGGCGAGGCACCGCCCGCAAGCGGGTGAGGATCGGGCGGTTCCTGATGGGCCTGAAGGGCTTCGGCGCGCTGGGCCAGATCCGCAGCAGCCTGCTGGATCACATCCACGAAGTAGCTGAGCCAGGCGCTGTGGTCAGGGTCATGGCGCCCTTGGTAGAAGTCCACGGGACAGCCGAGCTGCTGGGCTCCGTAGTAGCGCTCCAGAGCCCCCAACTTGGTCTTCCATAACGATTGATTGCTGTTACTGTCCGAACGACCAGCTTCGGCAGGCATGGCTCTGTCTGGGGACATTCCCCCGCTCTATCAGGAGCCAAAACTCCACTCCGGCCTGCGTCGATGGCGTGAGACTCGTGCCATCTGCTTCGACCTCAAGACGCTGCGAAGGCACGGGTCACAGGTTCAGGAGGCAGCTCAGACCCTCTCGCGCACTGGCCTGATCGTGATTCGTGGCGCGGCGTCCAGGCAGGCCGTTGACGCCCTGGCCACCATGGCAGAACGCACCTGGGACGACGTTGCCGCGTTGACGCCGGGGCGTGAGCTACCGCACTTGATCCTCAACCGCGGTGAGCATCGGCTGCTACGTGGCTACAAGGCCCTTGTGGAGAGCACCAAGCCGGTGGTGAATTTCCGGCATGAAGAAGACGACGGCATGATGGATGTTTTCCATCCTGAGAATCTTGTTCCGGAGAATCGGCAACTGATTCTCGACTGCCAGCACGAAGACCTCGTTGAGGCCCTGGCCCGCAGAGCTTTCGACAGAAAACTGAAAGTGAAGTGCCGAAATCTCTACGTCAGCAAGGGAGTGGAGAACACGCGCTTCTACCACTGCGACGGAGAGAGAATCAAGGTCAAGTCATTTGTTTATGCCAACGACGTCAATTGTTTTGATACAGGCCCCTACTGCTACATCATGTGCTCACACCACGATGCAGCCCTGCGACAAGAGAATCAGGCCTTTAACGAGCACCACGGCCTCAACAAGCATGAATACCGCTTGCTGGCTGGACATGTCGCTCTTCCCGTTTTCTGCCGCGCCGGCGACATGGTGATTTCAGCGCAGCATGGTGCCCACCGAGGCCACCCGCAAGCGGCTTCTGCCACACGCATCGTCCTCGTCAATCTGTATCAATAGCCTCGTTGAATCAGGTTTAACCGCCCATGCAGAGGGCGAGCTCAACCGCCCCAGAGGAACTTCAGGGCCGCCACATCGGAGCTGGTGTAGCCGAAGTTGCGGCGGACGTTGTACGACATCACCGTGTCCTTGGTGGTGTAGCGGGGGTTGAAGCCGTTGCCGAAGGGGTGATCGAGCCCGAGCACGTGGCCGATCTCATGGTTGATGGTGCGCCGCTCACTGCGGGTGAGCCGGCCTCCGCGGCGTCCTTCCCAGGCCACCTCAAACCAGCCGGGGCGGCGGGAGGCGAGGCCGATTGTGCTGCCGCCCAGGTCTTGCACGGCGCTGATATCGAGATCCGAAACGCGGCGGCTGGTGTAGGCGAAGCGCAGGCCTGTGATGCGATCCAGCCGCCGGAAGGTGCCGCGGATGAACCGCGCTTCGACGCGCGACACCGGCAGAGCACCGAAGGCCCCGCGGCGGTTGATCCACACGTTCACCACGCCATCCCGACCCGAGAAGCGATCCAGGGAGCGGGCCCATGACGGATCGATGATTCCTGCGACAGCGATGCCCACGACAGCCCAGGCCTACCGGACTAATCCTCTCTTAACCGCAGCTTGGCCAGCGGGGGCTATCC
The DNA here is from genome assembly GCF_015207535.1 of Cyanobium sp. LEGE 06143. NCBI lineage: Bacteria > Bacillati > Cyanobacteriota > Cyanophyceae > Synechococcales > Prochlorococcaceae > Cyanobium > Cyanobium sp. LEGE 06143. The sequence goes on from NZ_JADEWP010000058.1 coordinate 7,198, forward strand.
ATGGACCTGTCCTCTGCGAGGACCCTGTCGCTGTCCTCCCCATGTCCCTCAGCTCCACGAACGCCCTCAGCACCATCGAGGCCCTGGCCCAGAAGCGCAGCGTTCTGACCATCGCGGCCGGGGACGTGCTGTTCCACAGCAACGACCCCGGTGATTGCCTCTACGGCCTGCTGGAGGGCACGGTGGAACTCGACTGGGATGCCGGCAGCCTGGTGGAGACCATCGGCCCGGGCGAGACCTTCGGCATCGGCGCCTTCCTCGATCCCTCGCACCGCCGCTTCGGCACCGCCACCGCCAAGACGCCCTGCAAGCTGCTGGTGATGAACCAGCAGGAATTCCTGTTCGCCGTGCAGGAGATGCCGATGTTCGCCCTGGAGATGCTGCAGTCCCTGGGCAGCCGCCTGCGCGACCTCAAGCGCCGGGCCCGGGTGTGAGGGCGGCCTGGAGCAGCGCCAGCCGCTTGGCGTTCACACCCAGGTCGGAATCCCCCAGCCGCGACACCGAACGGGCCTGCAGCAGCCCGGCATCGGGATCCGCGTAGAGCTCCACGTCATCCACGAAGCCGAACAGGGCACTGCTGGCGGTGGCATGCACGTAGCCGCCCTGCTGCTCGACCAGCTCAACCCGGGGCTGCTCCAGCAGCACCGGCAGCACCAGCTGCAGCGCCGCCTCAGGGTCGGCCACCGGCCAGCTCTCCCTGGCGCAGTGGGCGGGCGATGGGCAGGCCGCCAGGGCCCCCTGCTCCAGGCCCAGGTCGGTCGGCACCGGACCCACCAGGTGAAACAGGCCCAGGCTCAGGGCCAGCAGGCTTTGGATCAGGAACGGAGGCAGCAGCATGGTCACGGTGATTCCAGGCGAGGGGAGGGGCTCAGCGTTGGGGTGGATGGCGACACCGGCGGCTCCAGGAACGGATCCAGGAAGCTCAGCGGTCTCGCCATGGTGGCCGAATAGCCCAGCAGGCCGGGATCTCGGTGGCTGTAGAGGAGGGTGTCGTCGGTCTCCAGCAGGAAGGTGCCGCCGCGCTGGGTGAGGTGACGGTCGTGGGGCACGTAGGTGCGCCAGCGGCCGAGCACTTCCGCCATGTTGCCCAGCCGCAGCAGGGCCAGCTCGAAGGGCCGCAGGAACCCCTCCCCGCCGGCCAGGGCCAGCAGCGAGCCGCGGATCGGCGGCAGGGGCGGCACCAGCACGGTGTCTTCGGCGGCAAGGCGCTGGGCGGCGCTGCGGTCGCCGCTGTAGCCGCGCAGCACCTCCGCCAGGGTGCCGGGCGAGGCGATCCCCGCGCACATCAGCAGCAGCGATGGCCAGGGTCCGCCCGGAGCCTGCAGGCCTGGGGAGAGGCCCAGGGCCCGGTGCAGCCAAGGCTCCGACTCCACCTGCAGCCGGTCAGCGGGAAACCCGGTGAACGCGCAGAAGCGCTGCGCACCGGCCGCCTCACCGAGGCCGATCGCCAGCAGCGCGATGCCGGCCGCCTCGAGCCGGGGCAGCACGGGCACGAGTTGCTGGGCGTATTCGAGGCTGTCGAAATCCCCCAGCTGGGGCAGGATCAACACCAGGCGGCGCTGCCCCGGCCCCATGCCGCTCACCCCTGCCAGCCTCTGCAGCAGGGGCTCCACCTTTCCTTCCGCTTCCATGGCCGGCGATGACAGCACCCCTGGCCCAGACCCTGGCATGGGCGGCGGGGCACTCGCGGATCTACGCCAGGAGTATCGCCGCGGCGGCCTGCGGCGCTCGGAGCTGGCCGCGGATCCGGTGGAGCAGTTCCGGCTCTGGTTCTCCCAGGCCCAGGCGGCCGCCGTGCCGGAGCCCAACGCCATGGTGCTCTGCAGCAGTGATGGCCAGCGGCTGAGCTCCCGCACGGTGCTGCTCAAGGCCTTCGACCAGCGCGGCTTCGTGTTCTTCACCAACTACGAGAGCCGCAAGGCGCGCCAGATCGCCCAGCAGCCGGCGGTGTCGCTGTTGTTCCCCTGGTATGTGCTCGAGCGTCAGGTGGCGATCGAAGGACAGGCCGAGCGGATCTCCGCTGCCGAGTCGCTGGCCTACTTCCGTTCACGGCCCTGGGGAAGTCGCCTGGGGGCCTGGGTGTCGCAGCAGAGCCAGGTGATCAGCTCCCGCCAGATCCTGGAGATGCAGTGGGAGCACATGCGGCAGCGCTTCGCCGCCGGCGAGATCCCGAGGCCGCCCAGCTGGGGCGGCTTTCGCGTGGTTCCGGCCACGATCGAGTTCTGGCAGGGCCGCGAGAACCGCCTGCACGACCGCTTCCTTTACAGCCGTGCGAGCGCCCGTTCCGCCGCCGAGGGCAGCACCCCGCAGAGCGCGCCGCCCTGGCGGCTGGAACGTCTGGCCCCCTGAGATCTCAGTGGCTCCACAGCCCCAGCCACTCCTGCTGGCGCTGGGGCACCGAGCCCTCGGCCGGTTGCCAGAGCTGCTGCACCAGGCCAGCCCCGGCAAAGAGCGCGGCAATGGCCTCCGGATCGCTGCCCCAGGGCGGGCCGCCGGGGCGCCCATGGCACCAGAACAGTCCCAGCAGCCAGCCCCCGGGCCGCAGCAGCCGGGCGATGGTGTGGGCGTAACTGGGGCGCTGGGCAGGGTCGATGGCGCAGAAGCAGGTGTGCTCCAGCACGCCATCGAGGCTGGCGGCAGCGAGCCCCGTCTGCTCCAGGGCTGGGGGATCGAGCAGATCGGCCTGCAGCCACTGCAGCCCGGGGCGATCGGGACCATGCCGCCGGCGGGCCTCCTCCAGGGCCAGGGCACTGAGATCAAGGCCCACCGCGTTGAACCCGGCCCCGGCGAGCAGGGCCACCTCATGGCCGCGGCCGCAGCCCGGCACCAGCACCCGCCCAGGCGGCCGGGGAGCCAGCTGGTGGTGGAGCAGAAAGCGCTCCAGGGGAGGCGCCGGCTGGCCCAGTTCCCAGCCATCACGCCCCACGCGGTAGCGCCGATCCCAGCGCTGGGCTTCGGCAGAGGAGGAGGGCGTCATCCGGAGCTGGCGCGGCTGGGGCCAGGCTGACAGCAGCAGCCGGGCAGGGGAAGCCGTCCCCAGCAGTCCTGGCCTATTGCAAAGCGGAGTCATTATGAGTTAACTTCAGCAGCATCTGGCCCCGGCCAGCGCTTCGCCTGTTCCATCCGCCCCTTTCCACAACCCCCATGGCCATCCTCAACCGCGTTCCCAGCGTCACCTTCAAGACCCGCGTGCGCGATGCATCCGTGCCCGGCCCCAACCCCTTCCGCTGGCAGGACCTCTCCAGCGACGAGATCTTCGCCGGCAAGCGCGTGGTGCTCTTCTCCCTGCCCGGCGCCTTCACCCCCACCTGCTCCTCCAACCACCTGCCCCGCTACGAGGAGCTCTACGCCGAGTTCCAGGCCCAGGGCATCGACACGATCGTGTGCCTCTCGGTGAACGACGCCTTCGTGATGTTCCAGTGGGGCAAGCAGGTGGGCGCCAACAACGTGATGCTGCTGCCCGATGGCAACGGCGAGTTCACCCGCAAGATGGGCATGCTCGTCGACAAGTCGAATCTGGGCTTCGGGCTGCGCTCCTGGCGCTACTCGATGCTCGTCAACGACGGCGTGATCGAGAAGGTGTTCGCCGAGCCCGAGTTCGGGGACAACTGCCCCATCGACCCCTTTGAGGTGTCCGATGCCGACACGATGCTGGCTTACCTCAAGGGCACCAGCCCTGCCGGGGTGAGCGAGGCGCGCCGCAGCTTCGAGGGATGAGCGGAGCGGGGCTGGACTGTGCTGAGCGGGGCTGGACTGTAACGATTGGCAGGAGGGTGACGAACGCTACGGGCGCTTCCTTAAGGTTTTCGTCAGAATCTCGCCATCAAGGTTCACCCCCCGCACCGCCCCTGGCGCTCATGCTGATGACCAGCTCCGGATCCCTCCTCGCCCTCGCCGGGCTGCTCGGCTTCACCCTGGTGGAGGTGGCGCTCCAGTTCACGGGCTGAGCCGTGCCCTGCGCCCCTCCCAGCGGCGCACACCCAGGCCCAGCAGCGCCAGCAGCAGCAGGGGCGTCTCCCGCCAGCGGCCGTAGGGGCTGAGCCGGGTGATCGGCACGGGTTCAAACACAGCCGTGCCGGCCCGGCCCGGGGCCATCCGCCCCCGCACCGCTCCGCGGGGGTCCACCAGCAGGCCCGGGCCTGTGTTGGCCGAGCTCACCAGCCAGCGGCCGGCCTCGATGGCCCGCAACTGGGCCAGGGCAGCGAACTGCTGCTGCAGCATCAAGGGGTAGGGATCGAGGTTGGCGCTGGCCAGCAACCAGGTGGCGCCCTCGCGGGTGGCCGCACTCAGTGCCATGCCATCGGAGAGCTCGTAGCAAATGGCCACGCCCAGGGGGGTCTGGGGCCGCGCCAGCAGCCGGGAGGGCGGCCCAGGCTCCACGCCGCCCACGGCTGAGAGGCCGCTCCAGCGCAGCCAGCCAGCCAGGGGCACCCACTCCCCGAGTGGCACCAGCCGGTGCTTGTCCACCGCCGTGGCGGGCCGGCTGTCACCCACGCCGAACCGCAGCAGGGCACTGCGCTGTTCGGGACCGCCGGGCCCCTCCTGCCAGCGAAAGCCGCCGCTGAGCAGCTCCACCGGGGCCGGCTGGGGCAGCCGGGGCTCCAGCCCCAGCGCCCCCTCCGGCAGCAGCACCGCCACGGCCTGCCGCTGCTGGGCCTCCAGCAGGGCCGCCTGCAGCTGCTGCTCCAGCTGCCGCCGCGCTTCCCCGGTGTGTTTCTCGCGGGTGGGAATCGCGGGCTGCAGCACCAGCACCCGCTCGGCGGCCCCCTCGCCCACGGCTTGCCACGCCAGCAGGGCGGCGCCGCTGCCGTGCAGGAGCACCACCACCAGCAGCCAGGCCCCCAGCCGGCGCCAGCGGAAGGCCGGCGCCAGGGCGGAGCCCCCAGGGGGCGTCGCCACCAGCCGCCAGAGGCCCCAGCCCAGCAGCACCTGAACCGCCGCCACCAGGCCACTGCCGCCAAGCGCCGCCAGGCCGGCAAGCGGCAGATCGCCGGGCAGGGGAGCCGCCCCCAGCCCCAGCCAGAACAGCGGCCCCCGGGCCAGGGCCAGTTCAGCGGCGCCCCAGAGGCCGGCCAGCAGCAGGGCCGTGCTCCAGCGCCCAGGTCCCAGCAGGCCGGCCAGCCAGGTCCAGCCCGCCACCAGCAGCGCCCCCAGGGCCGCCAGCACCAACAGCAACAGCAGGCAGAGGGGCAGGCTCAGGGGCAGGGGCACGCCGATCCAGTCGAGGGGATGGAGGCCGAGCAGCCAGCGGTGGCTCACCAGCACCGCCAGAGCGCCCCACAGCCCTCCCGTGGCCAGGCGGCGGGTCCCCGAACCGCTGCTGCCATGCCAGAGCACGGCCAGGGCCAGCCAGAGCAGGGGGGGGAAGCCCAGCGGCGGCAGGGCGACGCCCGCCAGCAGGCCAGCGGCGGCGGCCCGGATCGAGGCGGCCCGTGCCCCGGCCGTCAGAGCGATCCCGCGCAACCGTCCCTCGACCGCCATTGGCAGGCCACCGTAGGAAGCGCCAAGGTTGAACCACACGCGACTCACGCGAGGCCCCACTGATGGATTCCTCCAACCCCCTGCACCAACTGCTGTTGCGGGGCCTCGGCACCACCTCCCTGGTGAACGACAGGCTGCGCTATGTGAGCCAGGAGT
>NZ_JADEWP010000059.1:0-12671 GCF_015207535.1 Cyanobium sp. LEGE 06143
CCCCTGGCCCGACCCCACCATCCACCCCGACGCCTGGGTGGCCCCCAGTGCGGTGGTGATCGGCGCCGTAGAGCTGGCTGAGGGGGCCAGCCTCTGGCCCACCGCCGTGGCCCGCGGTGATCTCTGCGCCATCCGCATCGGTGCCGGCAGCAATGTGCAGGACGGGGCTGTGTTGCACGGCGATCCTGGCCAGCCCGTGCTGATCGGCGCCGGCGTGACCATCGGCCATCGGGCCGTGATCCATGGCGCCACCCTGGAGGACGGGTGCCTGATCGGCATCGGCGCTGTGGTGCTCAACGGCGTGACCGTGGGACGGGGAGCCCTCGTGGGGGCTGGATCGGTCGTGACCCGCGATGTGCCGTCCGGCGCCGTGGTGATGGGGGCCCCGGCCCAGGTGAAACGCCAGCTCAGCGAGGAGGCGATGGCCGAGCAGCGGGACCATGCCCGCCACTACCGGGAGCTGGCCATGGTCCATGCCGGGCGCGGGGCCACCTAACAAAACCAATCAGAGCACCAGCCCGGAGGCACCACAGCGGCGGCCTGTCCTTAAGATCACCGAACTTCCCTCTGCCCTCCATGGACGCTCGGCTGGTGCTGGTTGCCGCTCCGATCCTGCTCGCTGCCGGCTGGGCCGTGTTTCACATCGGCCGCGCTGCCGTGGGCCAGCTGCAGCTGATGATCAGGCGCGCCCGCGCCTGAGTTCACGGCAGACCAAACCGATTCCTCCGTGCCCTCTGAGCAGCCAGTCATCACCGTTGTGGGGGCTGGCCTGGCGGGCACGGAAGCTGCCTGGCAGATCGCCAGCGCAGGTCTGCCCGTGCGGCTTGTGGAGATGCGCCCCTTGCGCCACTCCCCAGCCCACCACAGCGCTGAATTCGCCGAGCTGGTGTGCAGCAACAGCTTCGGCGCCCTCTCCAGCGACCGGGCGGCCGGGCTGCTGCAGGAGGAACTCAGGCAGCTGGGTTCGCTGGTGATCGCCATGGCCGATCGCCATGCGGTGCCCGCCGGTGGCGCCCTGGCGGTGGATCGGGGCCGCTATAGCGCAGCCCTCACCGCCACCCTGGAGCAGCACCCCCTGGTCAGCGTGGAACGCCGCGAGCAGACCGACCTGCCGGGGGCCGACGCGATTGCCGTGTTGGCCACCGGCCCCCTCACAAGCGAGCCCCTGGCCGACGATCTGCGCCGCTTCACCGGCCGGGACGACTGCCACTTCTTCGATGCCGCCAGCCCGATCGTGGCTGGGGAGAGCATCAACCTGGAGGTGGCGTTCCGGGCCTCGCGCTACGACAAGGGCGACGCTGACTACATCAACTGCCCGATGGATCGGCAGCAGTTCCTCGCCTTCCGCGAAGCCCTGCTCAGCGCCGAACAGGCCGAACTCAAGGACTTCGAGCAGCAGAGCGCCACCTTCTTCGAGGGCTGCCTGCCGATCGAGGAGCTGGCCCGCCGCGGCGAGGACACCATGCGCTACGGCCCGCTCAAGCCGATCGGACTCTGGGATCCCCGCTGGGGCGATCTGTACGACCGCGACGTGCGCCGCGCCAAACGGGCCTACGCCGTGGTGCAGCTGCGCCAGGAAGACAAGGACGGCCGCCTCTGGAACCTGGTGGGCTTCCAGACCAACCTCAAATGGGGCGAACAGAAGCGGGTGCTGCGGCTGATTCCCGGACTTGAGCAGGCGGAGTTCGTGCGTTTCGGTGTGATGCACCGCAACACCTTTCTCGAGGCCCCGCAGCTGCTCGATGCCACCCTGCAGTTCCGGCGGCGCCCCAACCTGCTGGCCGCGGGCCAGATCACCGGCACCGAGGGCTACGCCGCGGCGGTGGCCGGCGGCTGGCTGGCCGGCAGCAACGCCGTGCGCCTGGCACGGGGCCAGCAGCCCCTGAGCCTGCCGCCCACCACGATGATCGGCGCCCTCACCCACTTCATCGCCGAGGCCCCCAGTGGTCGCTTCCAGCCGATGCCGCCGAACTTCGGGCTGCTGCCGGAGCTGCCCGAACGCATCCGCGACAAGCGCCGCCGCTACGGCGCCTATCGCGACCGGGCCCTGGAGGCCCTGAAGCCCTTCGTTCAGCGGGAGCTGGCGGGCCTGGCCGCCTGCTGAAACGGCCCAGCCTGGCGAGCCGTGGGTGGAGCAGCCGCTCAGCTCCCAGCTGGCGATCGGGCCGGATGTGCAGTTCCCCGCGCCAGACGCCACGGCTGGTCTCGGTCCTAGGGTCGCGCCCTGTTGAAAGCGAGACCACGGTGGAGCGGCCAGAGTGGGACGCGATTGTGATCGGCTCCGGCATCGGCGGGCTGGTCACCGCCACCCAGCTGGCCGCCAAGGGCGCCAGGGTGCTGGTGCTGGAGCGCTACCTGATCCCCGGCGGCAGCGGCGGCAGCTTCAGGCGCGAGGGCTACACCTTCGATGTGGGCGCCTCGATGATCTTCGGCTTCGGCGAGAAGGGCCACACCAACCTGCTCACCCGCGCCCTGGCCGATGTGGGCGAGCACTGCGCCACGGTGCCCGATCCAGCCCAGCTGGCCTACCACCTGCCCGATGGCTTGGAGGTGGCGGTGGACCGTGACTACGACACCTTCATCGCCGATCTCACCGCCCTGTTCCCCCACGAGGCCAGGGGCATCCGCGCCTTCTACGACACCTGCTGGCAGGTGTTCCGCTGCCTTGATGCGATGCCGCTGCTGTCGCTGGAGGATCCCGCCTACCTGGCCAAGGTGTTCTTCAAGGCGCCGCTGGCCTGCCTGGGGCTGGCCCGCTGGCTGCCGGAGAACGCCGGGGCGGTGGCGCGGCGCCACATCCGCGATCCGGCGCTGCTGAAGTTCATCGACATGGAGTGCTTCTGCTGGTCGGTGATGCCGGCGGATCTCACGCCGATGATCAACGCCGGCATGGTGTTCTCCGACCGCCACGCCGGCGGCATCAACTACCCCCGCGGCGGCGTCGGCACGATCGCCGAGAAGCTGGTGGCGGGCCTGGAGCGCCACGGCGGCACGATCCGCTACCGGTCCCGTGTCACCCGGGTGCTGCTGGAGAACGGCCAGGCCGTGGGGGTGGAGCTGGCCGATGGCGAACAGATCCACAGCCGTCGGGTGGTGAGCAATGCCACCCGCTGGGACACCTTCGCGGGGGAGGATTCGCCGCGAAGCACCCTGGTGGAGGCAGCTGACACCCCCGCCGCCGAGGCCACCTGGCGGCGGCGTTACAAGCCCTCCAGTTCCTTCCTCTCCCTGCACCTCGGCATCGACGCCGCCCTGGTGCCCGAGGGCTTCCACTGCCACCACCTGCTGCTGGAGGCCTGGGAGGCGATGGAGGCCGAGCAGGGGGTGGTGTTCGTGTCGATGCCGACGCTGCTCGATTCCTCCCTGGCGCCTGAGGGCCACCACATCCTGCACAGCTTCACCCCCAGCGCCATTGAGGCCTGGAGCCAGCTCAGCCCGGGCGCCTACGCCGCCAAGAAGGAGGCCGATGCGGCGCGCCTGATCCAGCGGCTGGACACGATCCTGCCTGGCCTCAGCGGCGCCATCCGCCACCGGGAGATCGGCACCCCCCGCACCCACCGGCGCTTCCTGGGCCGCAGCGGCGGCAGCTACGGGCCCGTGCCGGCCCTGCGGCTGCCGGGGCTGCTGCCGATGCCCTTCAACCGCACCGGCGTCAGCGGGCTCTACTGCGTGGGCGATTCCTGCTTCCCCGGCCAGGGCCTCAACGCCGTGGCCTTCAGCGGCTTCGCCTGCGCCCACCGGATCGGTGCCGACCTGGGGCTCAACCCCTGGGCGCTGCCGGCCTGAGCCACGGGCAGCCACGTCGCCCCGGCAGCCTTCATAACGTGGAGTCCACCGCCGCTCCCTGAGATGTCCAGCAGCTCGTCCCCGCCTGAGCAACCGAGCGCGGCCCAACTGGCCCTCTACCTGGAGCAGCGGGGCGACCTCAGCAAGCCCTGGCTGCTGCAGATGCTGCGTCTGGCCAAGTTGAAGGAATCGAAGCATGAGCTTTCCCCGGAGGACTACCTGGAGCGGCTGCAGGAGGCCCACGCCGATCTGATGCGGTTGGGCGCGTTCTGGAAGGGGCGCGAGCAGGAGGTGTTCAGCGGGGCCTACAGCCCCTCAGCGCTGCTGGAACCCCTGCCGGGCTCTCCTGGCGACCGATGACCCCAGCGACCCAGCGCTACCCGATGGCGCCGCTGATCCGCTTCACGCTGCTGGGCCTCTATCTGGCCCTGGTGGTGCCGTTGCCGGCCCTCGCACCGGCGGGCGTCAGCGGCGCCATGCTGGTGCTGGCAGTGGCGGGGGGCCTGGCTCTGGTTCTCGCCCTCACCAGCGAACGGGTCGAGCTCGATGGCGAGGGGATCCGGGTGGGCCATCCCCGCTGGTGCAGCTGGCTGCTGCGCCGTGGCTGGAGCCTGAACTGGAACAGCATCACCGCCCTCACACCCGTCACCACCAGCCAGGGTGGCCGGGTGTACTACGTGCGCTCAAGCGATGGCTCCGCCTGGCTCCTGCCCCAGCGCGTGGCCCGCTTTCCAGACTTCCTCGATCGTTTCGCGAAGGGGACGGGCCTGAGCGTCAAGGGCATCGGACGGATAAGCCCGCCATGGACCTACCAGTTGCTGGCCGGTCTCAGCGCTCTGATGCTGGCTGGCGAACTGATCTGGGCGCTGGCGTCAGGCCAGGGAATTGACCGGATTGGGCAGGGGTGAACCCACCGGCAGCAGGTCAGGTCCGGCCGCAGGGTGCTCGGGAAGGGTGTCGAGGCTGAAGCGGTAACCCTGCTGACGCACGGTGTCGATACCGCCGCCCTCCCCGAGGCCGGCCTGCTCCAGCTTGCGGCGCAGCGTGAGCACCTGGGTGTCCACGGAACGGGGGCCGCCACTGAACGGGGGCCAGGCCATGCGCAGCAGTTCCTGGCGGCTGCGCACCACCCCGGGGGGCATCAACAGAGCACAGAGCAGGGCAAATTCGCGCGGACTCAACTCCACGGGCTGGTCGCGGAGGGTGACCTGTCGCAGCAGCAGATGCACCTCCAGGGGGCCCACGCAGACCTGCTCCTGCAGACCCGTTGAGCTGCGACGCAGCAGGGTGCGGCAGCGGGCGGCGAGTTCCTCGAGCCCGAACGGCTTGCGCAGCACGTCGTCAGCGCCGGCATCGAGCAGGGTGACGACGGGCTCGGAGCCCGAGCGGGCCGTGAGCACCATCACCGGGCAACGCAGCTGGCTGGCCAGGCGCAGAGCACTGCTCTCATCCAGCAGTTCCGCGCTGATCAGCAGGTCAGGCGACTGGTCGCGGCACACTTCCAGGGCCTCTTTGGCCGTGGCGACGGCGGCAGCCAGGTGGGAATCCTGGCGGAGGCGCTGGGCCAGAACGGTGCGCAAGGTGGCGTGGGGATCAACCACCAGCACACGCTTGGCCAGATCGGAGGCAGGCTGCGGCAAGGGAGGTTGTTCGGGTGGCACCGCTGTGTGGGTCAAGACCCTGAGTCATTCCAACCTAACGGTCCTGTCGAGCCGTGGCACGTATCAGCCGTGGCTGTAAACAGGAGCCTGGTGTGCTGCGGCGCAGACCTCAGCACCCCGCAGACCCCCTCAGCCCCCTGCAGGGACCTGAACCGGGAGCGCTCAGAGCGTGTGGTTCGGTGGTCCGCTCCGCGCCCGTCAACGATCATGGCCACAATGGTCATCAGGGTCAGCCCTCACCATGAACGCGCTTCAGCACCCCGACGCCATCCGCCACTTCCAGTCGCTGTGTGACGCCTGCCAGGAGCTCTCACTCCGGCACCACGGCCCGGCGGACCTGCGGCTCTATGCCGATGGCTACCTGCACGCATTGCGCCGCACCGCCGTGCTCGACGCCCTGGTCCTGCGGCGGCTGGAAGATCTGGTGCAACGCTGGATTCTCGACCCCTCCAGCTTCATCGGCCCAGACGGCGACCCCAGAGCGCTGTACGAGAGCGGCTACGAAACCGGCCGCCGCTAGCTGGATCACAGCAACCAGGCCGACCTGGAGTTCAGCTGGCGAGGGCCACCGCCAGCTGCTCCTTGAGCTCACCGGAGTTGTACATCTCGATCAGGATGTCTGAACCGCCGATGAATTCCCCGTTCACATACACCTGAGGGATGGTGGGCCACTCGGAGAATTCCTTGATGCCCTGGCGGATCTCAGCGTCGGAGAGCACATCGAAGCTGTCGAAGGGCACGCCGAGGGCGTTGAGGATCTGCACCACGTTGTTGGAGAAGCCGCACTGGGGCATCAGCTTGGTGCCCTTCATGAACACCACCACCGGGCTGCTGGTGACCAGCGTCTGAATGCGCTGTTTGACAGAAGCGTCCATGGAATCAGCTAGGGGTTGAAGTTTGCAGGGCCAGGGCATGGATCGCCTCACTGGCCAGTTCCTGGCGCAGGGCGCCATACACGAGTTGATGCTGGCGGATCCTGGTGAGACCGGTGAAGGCCGTGGACACCACCGTCACCTGGAGATGATCCCCACCACCGGTGAGATCCTCCACCGCGATCTGGGCATCGGGCATGGCGCGCTGGATCGCGTCCTTGACCTCGTCTGGTTGCACCATGGGGCGGGCCTCGCAACGGCGGGAATCTAGGGGTTTGTGCGGCTCAGCTGGCCGCTGCCGCCTGGCCGGCCGTGTAGGGCGTGGTGGCGAAACCGATCTCCAGCAGCATCTGGTAGGCCTTGCGGCCCTCCTCGGTGGTGGGGGTCATCACCTTCACCACCTCCACCAGCAGGGGCACGGCCACCTCGGGCTCGTTCTGCCGGCGGAACAGGGCCGCCAGCCGCAGGTTGGTCTGGGCCATCAGCTCCAGGGCCTCCCTGCCCTTCTGATCCATCTCACGCGGAATGCGGGCGTCGAGGCCTCGGAAGGAGCCGCTCAGATCGCGGTAGAAGCCCAGCAGCCGACGGCAGTAGTCGCGGGCGAGGTCAAAGTTGCGGCGGGCCTCAGTGAGATTGCCGCTGGCGGCGGCCGCATCCCCCTGAGCCAGCAGACGCCGCGCCGCATCGAGGCTGATCGGGCTCTGGGTCCCGGCCAGGGTGCGCTCAGGGGCCTGCTGGGACAGCGCCGGGGTCGCCCCCACGGGGACGAGCGCGGCCATCAGGGCCAGAGCAGTTCCGCACAGACGGCGCTTGAGCCTAGGCACGGCAATGGGTGTCATGGTGGCGAAACTCTAAAGGGACTGGTCTGAAGCACCGGAACACGGTTTTGGCAATGACGGCACGCCGATGCTCGCGGCCGCCTGGCTCTCCAGAACCGTCATGGCGGCGGCGAGCTGGGCTGTGAAGGCTTTCGCCGCCTCCCGACCCTCGCCCTGGAGGCGCATCGGCGCTCCGAGGTGGAGCGCGGCGCGGCCGCAGGGGAGGGCCAGGCTGCGGCTGTAGGCAATGCCCACGGGCACCACGGGCACCACCACCCCCTTGCTCTCGGCCAGCAGTGCGAGGCGGGCCAGCCCCTGCTGCAGCCGAGGCACGCTGGGCTCCCGGCGGATGCGGCCCTCCGGAAACACCACCAGCTGTTCGCCGGCCTCCAGCAGCTCCACGGCGTAGCGCAGGCTGGCCAGGGAAGGCCGCAACTGGTTCACCGCAAAGCAGCCCAGCCGCTGCAGGAACCAGCCCTGCAGCCCCTGCATCTCATCAATGGTCACCATGAAGCGGCAGTCGCGTCCGCTGACGCGGCGGCCTGCCGCGTAGGGGAGCAGCAGGGCATCCCAGCGGGCCTTGTGGGTGGGGGCCAGCAACACAGGACCCCTGGCCGGCAGGAACTGCTGGCCCTGCACCTGCAGGGAGCGAAACCACAGAGGCAGGGCCAGATCCTGGGTGGCCAGCATCGCCACAGGCGCCAGCCAGGGGCTGATGCCTCGGCAGACGCTGCGCTCCCGGGAGGGCTCGGGGAGCTGGGGAGAGCCGGCATCGGCGCGGCTGAGGCGGCCCGGGCCCTCGGATTCCGCCTCCGGCTGGGCCATGGTCGCGACGCGCTCCTGGGTCGAGGTCATGGGGGAAAGCTACGGAGTCACTCCCGCCTGTCGCCGCCCGGGCGGGCAGTTGACCCTGCGGCCCAACGGCGGCAGCGCGATCGCCCCGGGGCTGCTCCATAGGATCCGCAAGGCCCCCTTCCGCTGCCATGGCCAGCCTCGGCGTCAACATCGATCACATCGCCACCGTGCGCCAGGCCCGCCGCACGGTGGAGCCCGATCCGGTCAGCTATGCCCTGCTGGCCGAGCTGGGTGGCGCCGATGGCATCACCGTGCACCTGCGCGAAGACCGCCGCCACATCCAGGACCGTGACGTGGAGCTGCTGCGCCAGACCGTGCGCAGTCGCCTCAATCTGGAAATGGCAGCCACCGCCGAAATGGCCGCCGTGGCGCTGCGCCTGCGGCCAGACATGGTGACCCTGGTGCCCGAGAAGCGCGAGGAGGTGACCACCGAGGGGGGCCTYGACGTGGCCGGCCAGGGCGCTGCGCTGGCGGATCTCGTGGGCCGTCTGCAGCAGGAGGGCATCGGCGTGAGCCTGTTCGTGGATCCCGTGGCGCAGCAGCTGGAAGCCAGCCAGGCCAGCGGCGCCCGCTGGGTGGAACTGCACACCGGGGCCTATGCGGATGCCGCCTGGAGTGGGCAACCCAGGGAGCTGGCCCGGCTCTGCGAGGCCAGCTTCATCGCCCGCAGCCTGGGCTTGAGGCTGAACGCCGGCCATGGCCTCAACTACCAGAACGTGGAGCCGGTGGCGGGAATCGAGGGCATGGAGGAGCTGAACATCGGCCACAGCATCGTGGCCAGGGCCCTGGCCGTGGGGCTGAGCCAGGCCGTGCGCGAGATGAAGGCGCTGGTTCAGAATCCGCGCCGCGATCCCCTGTTCGGCAGCCTGCAGCCATGAGCACCTATCACTTCGTTGCCGCCAGCAAGTCGTTCCTCACGGTGGAGGAGCCCCTGGAGGAGGTGCTGCGCGAGCGGGTGCGCCACTACGGCGAACAGGGCAAGGCGATCGATTTCTGGCTGGTGCGTCGGCCGGCCTTTCTGGAGGCCCCGGAGCTCGCCGCCAGCACCAGCACCGTGCCCAGGCCCGCTGCGGCGGTGGTCTCCACCGACGAGAAGTTCATCACCTTCCTGAAGCTGCGGCTGGAGTTCGTGCTGGTGGGCCAGTTCGAGGCCCCCAGCAGCGCCATCACCGATCCCCTGGCCAGCCTGGCCTGAGCCGGTTCAGAACAGCCCGAAAAAGCGCTTGCGTTCGGGCGGAGCGGCCTGATCCTGCTCTGCCGGGCTGGAGCCAGGCTCGGGCCTGGCCCGTCCCTGGCCCCCGTCCTGCTGATAGCGGGGCTTGTTGTCGCCGATGGTGAGCAGGGCCTCCTTGTTCTTCCACCACACCCAGTCGCGGATCGGCGGCGTGTCGCGCAGCTGCTCGCGGGTGAGGCCCAGGCCGAGCTTGGCGGAGGCGTTGAGCAGCACATCGAGCATCTCCTCGCCGTTCGAGCAGCGGGCCAGGGCCTCGTTGGTGCGGCGGGCGCCGTTGAGGGCCTTCACCAGGGCCCGCACCCTCTGCAACACCGTCAACGACTGCAACTCCATGGCTCCCGGTGGCAGGTGAGGCGAACCGTACCAGTGCTGTCCGGGAGTTGAGGGCCAGGGCCTGAGCCCATCCTGTTGGGCGCTGATTGCGGGCTGATTGCTGACAGGTTGGGCGTCCAGGGGCCAGACTGACACCAACGCAGACCTCCTGATGACGCCCCCCGCCGTTCCCTCCCGCCACTGGGTGATCGGGGACGTTCATGGCTGCGCCGACGCCCTGGAACGGCTGGCCGCTCTCCTGCCCCAGCGCGATCGGCTGGTGCTCTGCGGCGATGTGATCAACCGGGGCCCCCAGATCGAGCGCAGCATGGAACTGGCCTGGGGCCTTGTCTGCTGCGGTCGCGCCGTGTGGCTCCAGGGCAACCATGAGGCCAGCCTGGTGCGGGCCCTGAAGCTGCGGGGCCCGAGCGCCCGCGAGGTCCTGGCCGCCTGCGACACCTACCGCCAGCTGGGGGATCACCGCTGCCGCCTCTGGCTGGAGCGGCTTGAGGCCCTGCCCCTGATCTACCGGGGAGCGGGTTGGGTGGCCACCCACGCCGGCTTCGATCCCGAGAGCTGGGAGCCCTCGCTCACGGTGCGGCAGTCGTTCTGGGACACCTATGACGGCCGCTTCRGCRATGTGATCGGCCTCAGCCTGCCCCTGCTGCGCCGCTGGCTCCAGGATCCCCGCTTCAACGATCGCTGAACAGCTCGCCGATGCCGTCGCTGGAGCTGCGGCCGCGCCGCAGGCCGCGGTTCTCGCGGGTGGCCACCAGGGTGAGGTTGCGCCAGCGGAACACGCCTGTGTAGCCGTGGTCGATGAAGGTCACCGGCGAGGTGCCGGTGGCATCGCGCACCTCCAGCCGTCCGCTGCGGTCGCTGAAGTTGAAGCGCCGTCCATCCGGCTGGGTCACCACGTAGCGGGTGACGCCATTGCTGCGCTCCACCAGGCGCAGGGAGCAGTCGCCGTCGTGGAGCAGGCGGGAGCCTTGCGCCAGGGTGCAGCGGCCCTCGTAGGTGGTCACCTCGCGGTCATTCCGCGACACCCGGCCGAACAGCACGCGGGTCAGTTCACGCTCGACCCGCTGGCGATCTGAGCCCCGCTCCCAGCAGGTCTCGGCGCGCAGGCTGCAGAGGCTGCCATCGGTGAGCTGGAACTCCTGGGGAACGGGCCGGCCGATCAGGGAGGTCTGCAGGCGCCTGGCCGCCTGGCTGCCGAACTGGCGCCTGGTCTCCTCCAACGAGACGCCCTTGCTGCTGAAGCAGGTCTGGGCGCGTTGATCGCAGACCACCCCAGCCTCCGGGCTGGAGAGCCAGCGGGGCATGGCCGCCGCCGGTGCGGCGCCCGCCAGCAAGCCAAGGCCCGCGCTGGCGGCGGCAACGGCGGCGGTGGTGCTGAGGCGCAGGGTGAGGGATCGCACGGTCATGGCTGTGAACGGAGTGAGGAGAGGCGCTGGGSCGAGACCCGCCGGCAACGCATCACCGCAACGTATCGGCCGGGTGTGTGCCAGCCATGACGGCCTGGAGCGGAGTTCTGACCAGATCTGTCTGGGCACAAAAAAGCCCCCACCAAGGGCGGGGGCAAGCGGCTTGCGCCGACGCAGAGGACTGAGGGGGGTCAGTCGAGGTCGGGCATGGCCAGGGTGGGCTCGGCCTGACGGTCGATGCCCTTCTCGAAACCGGCAGCGGCGGCGCGGGCGCGGCCGGCATGCCAGAGGTGGCCCACCAGGAAGAAGAAAGCCAGCACGAATTGCGTGGAGGCCAGCCACTGGCGGATGTTCACGAAGTTCACCGAGTTGGGCTCGGTGATGATGCCGCCCACGGAGTTGAGGGAGGCATTGGGGGCGTGGGTCATGTATTCAGCCGCCCGGCGCACCTGCCAGGGCTGAATGTCGTTCTGAAGCTTGTCGAGGCTGAGGCCGTTGGGGCCGCGCAGCGGCTCCAGCCAGGGGCCACGGAAGTCCCAGAAACGCATGGTTTCACCACCGAAGATGATCTCGCCGGTGGGGGAGCGCATCAGGTATTTGCCCAGACCGGTGGGGCCCATGGCCGAACCGATGTTGGCTCCGAGGCGCTGGTCACGCACCAGGAAGGTGAAGCTCTGGGCCTGGGAGGACTCGGCGTTGGTGGGGCCGTAGAACTCGGAGGGGTAGGCGGTGTTGTTGAACCAGATGAAGGCCGAGGCGATGAAGCTCATGAAGCTCAGGGCGCCGAGGCTGTAGCTCAGATAGGCCTCACCGTTCCAGATGAAGGCGCGACGCACCCAGCCGAAGGGCTTGGTGATCACGTGCCAGATGCCACCGAAGATGCAGATCAGGCCCAGCCAGATGTGGCCGCCGATGATGTCCTCCATGGAGTCGACACCGATGATCCAGCCCTCGCCACCAAAGGGGGCGCGGGTGAGGTAGCCGAAGATCACACCCGGATTCAGGGTGGGATTGGTGATCAGGCGCACGTCACCGCCACCGGGAGCCCAGGTGTCGTAGACGCCGCCGAAGAACATGGCCTTGAACACCAGCAGCAAGCAGCCCACACCCAGGAGGATGAGGTGGTAGCCGATGATGTTGGTCATCTGGTTCTTGTCGCGCCAGTCCTGGGAGAAAAAGTTGGAGTAGTTCTCCAGGATCTCAGGGCCGCGCAGAGCGTGATACAAACCGCCCACGCCGAGCACGGCCGAGCTGATCAGGTGGAGCACGCCCACAACAAAGAACGGATAGAGGTTGGTGACCTCACCGCCAGGGCCGACGCCGTAACCGAGGGTGGCGACGTGGGGGAACAGGATCAGACCCTGTTCATACATGGGCTTGTCGAAGGTGAAGTGGCTCACCTCGAACAGCATCATGGCTCCGGCCCAGAAGACCATCAGGCCGGCGTGGGCCACATGGGCACCGAGCAGGCGGCCGGAGAGATTGATCAGGCGGGCGTTACCCGCCCACCAGGCGTAACCGGTGGAGTCGAGGTCCTTGCCCCCGACACCCACCAGCCCGGAATTAAAGGGCGTTTCCACGGGGCAGTACCTCTTCAGGGAAGACGAAGTTTTCATGCGGCTGGTCAGCCGGCGCCATCCAGGCGCGGATGCCTTCATTCAGAAGAATGTTCTTCGTGTAGAAGGTCTCGAACTCGGGGTCCTCAG
>NZ_JADEWP010000065.1:0-11853 GCF_015207535.1 Cyanobium sp. LEGE 06143
CAGCGGTTCAGTCCGCATCTGCTGGAGTTTGTCGCGCAGCGCCTGGCTGGCCGTGGGATCCCTAGCCAGGCAGCGGCTGTCGCTGAGGTGAGACTCCCAGGTCGCAGGGGCCGGGGGGCCGRGGTATTGCGGCGGCCCGGCTGGGGCGCCATCGGCGGTTGACGCACTTCCTCCAGCAGTTCCAGCAGGGTGGCCTGGGCACTGCTGGTGGCCGAACCGTCCGCCAGGTCGCGGCAGGGCTTCACCCTGCGCAAACGAAAGGCTGCTAAGAGGCTGCTGAAAAAACCTCCGGACGACGGACATTCTGGGTGAACACCTCAAATCTATGCAGTTCTGCTCCACGGAATGACCTTTGGGGCTGAGATACCGCTTGAATTGTCTGCTTTTTGAGCCTCACCGCTCTGCGATGGGAGACCCGAAACGTTGTTCAGCGAACTCCTAAGCCGTCTGGAGGTTCGTGGAACGGTCCGGGACTGTCCCGGCCAATCTGAGCAGCAGCTCCAGAAGCAGTGGGCACACCGTTGGTTTCGGTGCGGTCATTGATGCATGCTACCGGGTGATCGACACTACCGGCTGCAGGATCTTCGCGGCGAACAGGTTGGTGTGAGCAACACGTGATGGCTGCAAGACCCCACCACCCACTGGACGCTTCGCTTCCAGAGGGTCCGGGTGGGCAACTGTCGCTACAGCCTGGAGATCATCCGAGGCAAAGCCATGGGCACCGAGCCCGCACTGCCGGCATGGCGCCTGGAGCTCCCGGCCAGGGGTGCCGGGAGTGTGGCGGGATCACGTCCCCAGTGGCTGGCAGGTCTGCCCAGCTTAGTGGTGAGGGCATCACCCAGAGGGGTGATCCTGCACCGCATTCGCCAGGTCCTCTGGAAGGTTGCCGTCCAGCTCAAGCTCCCTGCAGGCAGCGGGATCGCGTACTTGTGGCGCCAGGCGTGCCTTCGTTACATGACTCTACTCCCAGATCCAACGGGGTGGGGAAGGCTGCAGTGATGATGCCCTCGGCCTGTGGATTTGGGGCCAGAGTCTTGGGCAGCGCCAGGAACAGATCAGCGCGGTGCGTCATCACCAGGATGGCGGGCAGTAGAGCCACCCGCCAATCGGGAGATCAGAGGGCAGCAGCGTAGACAGCCTCAGCTTCCTCGCGGGACAGGTGCTGGCACCTCACCAGCTTCTCAGCCATCTCCACGAGACGGCATGGCGCCTCATCAAGAGGCTTGAGGTGATCGAGGACTCCTGCCACCACAAGAGGGAACAGGCTGCCGGACGGCAGATCCAGTTCGGAGCAGTAGTCATGGCCGGCAATGTCCACAGAGTAGGCCTGGGGAATGTCTTCTAGGGCTTGGTCGTAGACCGTTTCCAAGAAAGCGAGCTTTCGCCGAGAAAGCCGGCGATCAGCAATCCAGACATCAAGAACGTCGATAACCGCGTGGTCACGCATGACAAGGGCCAGCCGGGTGGCTGGAAGAAGTTTTCGGTTTCAGCGACACGGTGGCGCTAGGCCCCGGGATTTCTCGCTCCATCCAATTTACACGGGTTGGCTGGGATGTGATCACGTCCGGGGCGCTCTCACCAGGCCACCGGCAACGCCAGCAACAAATCAGAGCGGCGGCCTGGTCGAGTCAGGCATGGCAGGCTCCTCAGCTCGGGCACGGGTTCTGTCATCACCCAAATGGTTGATTTCGGTTCATCGGATCGGGTGACTGCCGCCGGAGGCCCGGCGGGGTGGGGTCAGTCGATGGCGCTGAGCGCTTGGGCCACCTCACCCTCCAGCAACGCCTCCATGGCGCGGCGCCGGTCAGCCTCCAGCCCCCCTACCGCCACGGCAATGCGCTCCGTGATCTGCGCCGGCAACACCTCCATGGGAACACGAACCCGGCCAGCACAGCGGCGCCAGAGGGCCTCGACCTCGACCACGTTCACCAGCTCGGCCCGGCGCTCTTCCAGCTCCAGCTCGGCCATCGCCGCTTGGGCCGCCAACTTCCGGGCCAATGAGACGGCGCGGGGTGTGGTGCCTGGCTCAGGCTGGAAAGAGTCGCGCCTGGCCCGCACCACCGCAGGCCAGGTCTCAGGCAACCGGTCCAGGTCGATCAGCCAGCGGCGGGCCTCACGCCTAGCCACCCCTTCAAGCTCCAGCTTGGGCACCTGCCGCATCAAAGCCTGCCGGCTAATTGATAACGAAGCCGCTGCAACCTTTGGCGTCACCCATCGCTCTGGTGTGCAATTTTTTGCCAGGGGGTTGGCCATGGACAGACTGGGGAGGGGGACGGTGTGCCTTGAAAGCCCCATTTTACTGGGTTTGCAACAACCAGCTGGGGCTGTCGCTAGGTTTTTTCTGCGACACCGCGGTGCGGCACTAGGACTCCTCCCGAGGAAGGACCCGCCTTGCATTACCAACACTGCCAGCGCGGTTTGTTATCGCTATCCGCGGAAGTATTAGGAGGCGGCAGCAACTCCCACGAGGCACAGACCTTGCCTAGGTCTTCTGACGTTCTGGCGGTCTTCACCCTGCCACGCGTATCAATACCTGCAGGCTCGGCGGCGCCTCCTTGACCTGCTCAACAGAGAGACCGCCCAGAGATGGCCCTAGTGGTTTCATTGAAAATACCATGATCAAGGGATAGATTAAACCCTTAAGCATTGATTGGCAAACAATAGCCTGATGATAACTAATGCGCTAATAACAATAACACCTTTGCTTGCCTAAATACAGTTCTGGTTGCATGCTAATACAAGGAGGTGATTTATGGCGGCCCGTGGGAGGGGCTCAGGCATGGCCGACCAGTAGGGGGCGGTACCACTGCAGCCGGCTGCGCTGGCGGCCTGGACCATGCCGCACCGTGTGCCAATGCCCACGGCGCCAGTGCGCCCGCACCCCAGCCCCAGGGCCGCTCTGGGCTCGGTCTCCTGGCTGGAGGGGGGTGAGGTCCCTGCCGATCCATGTCGGCGCCTGCGGGGCCGGGCGCGAGCGACGGACCCCGAACCCATGGCCTGAAGGGCGCCGGGAGGGGCTGCTCACCAGCTCCGGCTCGTACGCCATCACGGCCATCGCCCCCAGGGCCACGCGCCGAATGCGCTCCATGGTGGTCTGTACCTCCTCCCTCTCGGCCTCAGGGGGGAGGTGGATGGTGGCGGCGTTGTCCTCACCGTCCTCGCCGAGCCGGACTCCATACATGGAAGCGTTGGCCATCCCCGGCGTTGCGGCAACGCTCAGGCCGGGAGCGAGCCCCCATGCCACCGCATCCGCCGCGACCGTGATCAGCGCGATCGAGTAGTCGTCATCGTCCAACAGCGCCCCAGGGGGCAGCAGCAGGTGGACCGCTGGAAGCTGCTCTATCAGCACAGCCGTCACTGGCGGCGGCGCCGTGGCCGCCAGCTCTGCTACCAGGGTGGGCGCTAGCCACCGGGCCGGGGCCTCGACTCGTAGGGCGAACTCCATCACCTGGGAAACGGCGACCATGGCGTAATCGCCGTTGGTGGAAGCGATCTGCTGATAGCCGGGCTCGGCAACCACTGCCGCCAGCCCCATCAGGCAATCCCACTGGGGCCAGCCACCGGGCGAGCGATAGCGGCGCCGGTTCTGCTGGTAAAGGGGCAGCCCCTGGGCCAGCTGCATTGCCTCGCGGGTGGCGTGCTTTCTGGCGCGTCCCATCACGCGGCCTCCTGATGACACTGCAGGCGGGGGGCGAAGGCGTCTCTGAGATCAGCCATGTTCAAAGCCGGCTACAGGGCCGGTCGATGGTTTGCGGGTGCTGCTGGCTTGGTGACGGCGCTGCAGCGGGCCGGGCTTGCTCAGGCCTGCCAGGCACCAATGCCGTTCCATGCGACATTGATCTCGCTGAGGCATGCGCAATCGAAGGGGGTGCGGCCGGAGAGCAGGCCGTAGGCGATTTCCTGCATGGCCTCCACTCCCCCGATGGCATTCGCGATCTCACCCAGACGGCGGACCTCGGGGAATGGCTGTCCGTGCACGTCGATTAACAGGCCGTCGCCTTCGCTGTTGGCCCAGTGGTCGTAGCCGCGCCAGCGTGAGGCGGCGGCACCGAGGACAGCAAAGAGGAGGGGCTGGTGGGGCTTGAGCTGTTCAAGCTGTCCCTGTGTTGTTGGCATAGGTCGATGGTGTTGTGGTTGGTTTGCAGTACCCCACCGGCTCGGTCTGCACGGCGGCACTGGGGCAGGGCCGCGCCGGATTAGTCAGGTCAGGGCTCGGGCAGGCATCGCATGAGCGCCTCACGGCGGACGTGCTGGGTCCGTTTGCCGTCGATCTTGCTGAGCTTCCAGAGCCCATTCATGTCCGGCCCGGATTGCACCTTCCAGCCGTTCTGCCAGGTGTCGAGGGCTGGGTTGAATACTTCAACCGCATCGCCAGTCTCGATCAGTTCGCTATCAACCGGGATGCCAAGATCGCGGACGATTGCGAACACGACATCACGCGGGACATCGGGCACGGCAGCCAGAACGGCCTCCACGGTGAGTACCTGGCCAGCGGCATCGATGGCGTCGATGGCGGCCAGGACGGCGGCCTGGGTGGTCGTCGAAAAGGGGGGGTCAACCTTTTGGGTGCCCCAACGGCCCACGGAGCCCGGTTCTTCCTCTCCCTGGGGACTTTTGGCTTCCCCTTTATTTTTTCGAGAGGAGTCAACGTCCACCTGGTCAGAAACCGGGCCAGGGCAGGGGGTCTGCCTGGACGCAGGTTGGGCATCGCCTGGACGTTGAGTGGACACTGAGCCCGACGGGCGACGTCCACCGCTTTCGGGAGTCGGCGTCCCCGGCGTCCAGTCGGCGTCCGGTTGGCGGGCGTCAGCGTCCACCCCTCCCTCGCCCCGATCGAGGCCCAGGAAAGCGGCGAAGTCGAAGCTCTCCATCGCCGGGACGATGTAGGTCGTTACCTTGTCCCGCCCGATTCTCCGGGGCTTGCCTGTAACCTTCTGGACCTCGGCGCAGAAGGTCGCCTTGTTCCCGTGGTGGTGCCCTTCGGCGAGACACCAGAGCTTCCACTGCCGGAACAGTTCGCCTGCCTCGATTGAGCCGCCCTCTGGATACTTTTCCGCTAGGAACCTAAGTTTTGGATTCCGGTTCAGGGCAGCATCGATAGCAGCCTGCAGGACCTCATTATCACCGGCAGCAGTAGAAATCGCATCGATCGCCTCCTCCAGCGGCATAGACCATACCCAGGCAAAGATGCCTGGCAGTTCTGCCAACAGCTTCTCTTTGAGGGTGCGGTCCCTCCGGGCCGGGGGATTATCGAAGGTGATCGGGATTGACCGGCGGCCGATACCTTCTTCGTTACCGCCGCTGACGCTGATGTGATCGTTGAAAAACCGCCAGACAACAACACCCAGGCGCGTCGAATACTCGTTAACGTAGAGTTTCTTCACGAGCACGGGCTCGTTGGAAACAATCGCGTTGAGGATGCCCGTGTTGGCCAGGTGGCCGGCGGCGTCGGGGTCGAAGGCCATCCGCTTATCGATCAGCCCGAAAAGGGCTGCCGGGTTGTCGAGGGACTTCATTTCCAGCCGGCCTGCGCCGCCCTCCGTGCCGCCCACCAGGGCGACGACGATCTCGGCTGTGACACCCTTACCGGCACCGCGCCGGCCCCCGATGTCGAACATGAACTCGGCCGCTGCCGGCCGGGTTCTGTCCTTGGGCTCCAGGGTCAGCCTGATTGCAGCCCGGAGTAGCCGGAGCTTGGACTTGCTGCCGCCGAGTGCCTCATTGATGAACCCATCCCAGCGAGGGCACTTCGCCGCTGGGTCGTATCGGTAGGGGTGCAGGATCGTGATGCAGTCCTCCCGGCGGTGGCCTGGGAAGAACTCGCCTGTGGCGGTGTTGAGGGTGCCGTTGAGGAACGCCAGCAGGCCCAGAGGGTTCCACTGCTGCTCGGAGCGCAGCTCCTCGATCAGTTGAGTGAAGGACGCGCCCAGGCCGACGCCAGGCCAGGCCATCGCGTCTGCCCATCCCAGAAAGTCCTTGGCCAGTCGCTCGCTGGGCTTTCCGTCGAGGATGCGCCAATGAGTGCCGGTCCAAATGAGGACGCCGAGCTTGGGGTCCACGGAGACGGATTCCTTGAACACCGTCCAGGGCAGAAGCGCCTTCGTGCGGGTGGCACCGTGTTCCCGGCCAGGTTCTGGCGTCCAGATCCAGCGAAGGCGGATGCTGCCGTCCTCCTGCGGCTCCTCAAGCACGCACTCCCGCGCCAGGCTGCGGGCAATCCGGTAGGCCTCGGAGCCGTGGCGCTGGAGGAAGTCGTCGAGGCCGTTCTTCCACCGGCGGGGCGTGGGATTGCCGGGGCCATCCGGGATCTCGCAGGGGATCGTGACCACGAGCACCTCGGCGCCGCGTCGCGTCAGGGCGAAGGCCAAGCGCCTCATTGCGGCCTGCACATTGGGCTTGTGCGCAACGTCGGAGTCGTAGACGATGCGGACGGTGCGCCCCTTCCAGTCGATCGCCTCCAGCTCGGGGAGTAGCTCGTCCCGGTTGCAGCGGTTATCGCGGAAGCAATCAACCCCGCTCAGGCCAATGGTGTCGAAGCCGTGGGCGCAGGCGGCATCAGCCTTCTTCTCGCCTTCGGTGATGTCCAGATCGACGGGATTCTTCGGATCTCGCGCAGCCGTCGAGAGCAGGGGCGAGAAGTAGGGCCGACAACCTGCGCCCTTGGCTGATAGGTACTTCGGCGGCATGCTGCCGGCCTTCTTCGGCTTGAGGGCCGGCGATGGCTTGAGACGGACGAACGGGGCGCTGCCGGGGCCGGCCGTCAGCAGCGGGCCGGTGCCGGCGCGGTTCTGGAAGTGAACGACCCAGCCTGGGGCCTCGACACCCACGGCCTCCTTCGCCTCGGCCGCCGCGACGGTGCGGTAGTGACCGGAGTCGATCAGCCGGCACGCCACCCCTTCTTGGATTCCTGAAGCCTGAAACTCCCCCAGCAGGCCTGCACCAGCTGGAGATTCCAGGACGGTGGCTCCAGCAACCCCTCTCTTCGGTGCAGCTGCTGAATCTCGGGCGCCTCCGTTATCATCCATTCGTCAATCTCCGACTAACCCCTGCCGCCCTCTCCCCAAGGGTGCGCAGGGTTTTGCATTACTCGGTTGCCTGCTGCAAGCACTCATTGACAACTCCCCATGAGCCATGAGCCGGGCGCTCTCAGTTCTTCTTGGGCCGCTTCAGCTGTCTGCCGCGACGTTGCAGCGCGGCTTCAACGGCATCAAGGTCCCAGCGGAGATTTGGACGCTTGATGCCAACACCTGTTGCGACGAAGTGAACGCCGGGGCGAAAAACATCAGCAGCACGGAGACGACCGAGAGTATTTCTTGCCACGCCGAAGTGGCTCGCCACCTCGCCGGTGGTATGAGTAAAAGCCATTTACTTAAGAGAGAGAACCGTTGCGCTCTTGAGCGTCTTGAGTTAACCCTAAGCCCTAAATGCTGCCACTTGGGACATTAAAAATGGAACGACTCCGCCTGCTTTGCGTTCCATTTTTGAGTCCAGTCGTGGTCTGGTTTCTCGGAGAATCGGAGCAATCGGGGGGCTGACGCGCTCCTTCTCGGGCATGTGTTCGGCGGGGCTGGTCAGCTGGGGCGGCGGCCGCGAGAGGCCACCAGGGCTTGCACCTTGCTCTGCAAGCCCGGCCCGTCCAGTCGGCGCCCATAAGTTGAAAGGTGAACCGCGGGGCTATGTCCCATTAGTTCGGAGGCCTCACGGACGTGGAGCCCCAGGTCCAGGCCCAGGCGTAGCGCGTAGGCATGCCGCAGTCCATAGCTGGTGAGGTCGCTGGGCATTTGCAGGCGGCGCAGCTGCTGTGTCATGTGGGCACCCGGCCCGGTTTCCCGCTGACTCCACTCAGGCAGCGCATGAGTACGCCAACGCTGCAGGAGCTGATAGCTGTCAGGCGGCCAATCAGCCGGCGGCACGGCCGGCACCTGCCGCGGCCGTGTGGCGCCTTTGCTGGAGCGTTTTGAGCGGGTGACCACCGCTACAGGGGCGCCCCCAGGGCCACCTGATCTCCAGCCCCACAAGCTCCTGGGGGCGAAGGCCAAAGGCAACCAAACAGTCCCAAGCCAGTGAATCGGAAGGTCCCAACCGGGCACTCTTCTCGATCCGCTCTCGCAGCAGCTGGATCTCCTGATCGCTGAAGGCTCTGACCCCCTCGGGATCGGCCGCAGCTTTGCCGTTCCCGCGCAGCTGCGCCACCTCGCCCGGCCAGGACCAGGCCGCCTCCCTCCAAAGGCTCCGTGCACGGTCGTAGGCCATCTGCCGGGAGCGTGTGTTCGCCTCCCATCTCCGCAGGTATTCGGCCAGCAGGGTTGCATCGTCGCCCGTGTGGTGGTCAGCGGCGCTCGCCACCAACCGCTGGAGAAATGGAGCCCATGTCCGCTCCCAGGTGCGGGTGGTCATGCGCTCACCCACAAGGCAGACGCGAAGCTGCTCGGTCAACCGGTTCAGGTGATCCGGCTGCAGGTGCGAGGGGTCATCGCCTGAGGGGGCGGCAGCAGGGTCTGGCCACTGCCAGGTGCCGGCCATAACGGCATCAAACAAGGTGCAGGCATCCGACAGGGCCTGGGCGGCGGTGGCCGGCCCTGGTGGGGCCGAAAGGGAGACAGCCCTGCGCTTGTGGGCCTGGTCGGGGGGCTCGCCCGGCCGCAGAGGAAGCTCAGCGGAGACGACGCGGAGCCGGTCGCGGTTCAACTCGACGTACCAGCCAGGCCGCCCCAGCCGGTGGGCCTTGAAGGCCTGGCTCAGGTTCCGCAGCCATGGGGGTGATGCCATCGCGTCTTCCCGCCCGCGTGAAATCTGCGTGAAATCCTGGCACTTTTAGGGGCAATCAGGCCTTTTCTGGCACCCTTGTGGCGCGATGAGAGCCCCTGAAAACCCTTGTCAGAGCCGAAAACAGCCCAGTCGTAGACTGTCTTCTCTAGAGATGCGCGATGCCGGGTTCGAACCAGCGACATCCTGCTTGTAAGGCAGGCGCTCTACCGCTGAGCTAATCGCGCGTGGGCACGACGCTACCGCAACTCGGCCGGCTCTCCGGAGCGCCCGCAGCCGCGTCTAGAGGGCCTCGCCGGCGGCGGCGACGCCGGCCGCCCTCCCGCCTGCAGCGGCTGCGCTGGCGCCTGGAAGCCCTGCTGGTGCAGCTGTTGCTGGCGCTGCTGCAGGGCCGCCGCCACGGCACCATGCGGCGCGGCATCCGAATCGCCTGCGGCGTGGCCGCGCCCGCGCTGGCCCCCAGGCTGCAGACGGCCAACGCCAACCTCGAGCGCGTCTACGACAGCCAGCTGAGCAGGGCCGAGCGGCAGCGGCTGGCGGCCCGCTCGCTGCAGAGCTTCTTTCTCTCCTGCCTGGAATCGATCATCCAGCCGGTGAACCCCGAGCGCATCACGGCCGAGGGCGAGGGGCTCTCGGAGCTGCTGGCCACCCATCAGCGCGGTGAGGCCCTGATCGTGGGCTCACTGCATCTGGGCTGCTGGGATCTGGCCCTGCGCTGGCTCAGCGAGCGGCTCGACAAYCTCGCCGTGATCTACAGGCCCGCCCACAACCCCCACGCCGACGCCCTGCTCAACGCCGCCCGCAGTGCCAACAGCCACTGCCGCTGGATCTCCCAGTTCGATGCCCGCGGCATCCTGCAGAGCCTGCGGGATGGCTGTGGCCTCGTGGTGATGACCGATCTCTACAGCCAGCGCAGCCCATTGCAGGTGGACGTGCTGGGCCTGGCCACCCGCTTTGCCACGGGCCCGGTGAGCCTCTCCCAGAAAACCGGCGCGCCCCTGTTCCCCGTGGCCCACGTGCGCGACGACGACGGCCGCTTCCGGCTGATCTGCGGCCCAGCGCTGCGTCCGGGGCAGGGGCCCGAGGCCCTGGCCGCCCAGGCCCAGGCCCTGAGCCGCTGGCACGAGGGCTGGATCCAGGCCTACGCCGAGCAGTACTACTGGATCAACCGCCGCTGGCGGCCCGGCGATGGCAGTGGCGGCCGGCTGCGCCAGCTGCCGCCACCGGCGGCCCGGGCCCTGAAGCCCTGATGGCCAGCGGCCGCAGCCACGACCGCGCCACCTGGCTGCTGGCCCTGCCCTTTGCGCTGCTGTGGGCGCCGGCCCTGGGTCTGGCGGGGCTGGGCACCGCCGGGCTCTGCTTCCTGGTGGGCGGCCTGCTGCTCTCCCCCGACCTCGACACCCGCTCCAACGCCACCCGCCGCTGGGGCCCCCTGAAGCTGCTCTGGTGGCCCTACCGCAAGGGGCTGGCGCACCGCTCGCTGCTCTCCCACAGTCCGCTGTTGGGAACGGCCGGCCGCCTGGCCTACCTGGCCCTGCTGGCCCTGGCCCTGGCGGCCCTGCTCAGCCCGTTCGGGGCGCCCTCGCCCGCGGAGCTGCTGGTCTGGGCCGGGCGGCTCTGGGGCACTCAGCGGCCCCTGCTGGTGTGTGCCCTGGTGGCCCTGGAGGCCAGCAGCTGGCTGCACCTGATCCAGGATGGCGACCCGATGCCGCGGCTGCCCCGGCCGCTGCGCCGCCGCCGCCGCCGCTGAGGCCCGGGCGGCCCCCTGTCCCCTTGCCGAGGCCCTGGCCGATGCCCGCCGATCCCAGCCTCAACGCCCTGGCCGAACTGATCGCCGTGGTGGCGCGGCTGCGGGATCCCGCCGGCGGCTGCCCCTGGGACCTGGAGCAGACCCACGCCTCCCTGCTGCCCTACGTGCTGGAGGAGGCCCACGAGGTGGCCGATGCCATCCGCCACGGCAATGACGACCACCTCAGCGAGGAGCTGGGCGACCTGCTGCTGCAGGTGGTGCTGCACGCCCAGATCGCCAGGGAGGCGGGGCGCTTTGATCTGGAGGCGATCGCCCGGGGCCTCAGCGCCAAGCTGATCCGCCGCCACCCCCACGTGTTCGCCGGCGCCGAAGCCAAAGACAGCGCCGCTGTGCGGGCCAGCTGGGCCGCGATCAAGGCCGCCGAACGGCCGCAGCAGTCGGCCAGCCCGGTGAGCGAGCGGCTCGGCCCCAAGGTGCGCAGCCAGCCGGCCCTGGCCGGCGCCATGGCCATCTCCCGCCAGGCCGCCGCCGCCGGCTTCGAGTGGGACGACCTCAGCGGCGTGTGGGAGAAGGTGCACGAGGAGCTCGACGAGCTGAAGGAAGCCGTGGCCAGCGGCGACCGGGCCCATGCCCAGGAGGAGCTGGGCGATGTGCTGTTCACCCTGGTGAACGTGGCCCGCTGGTGCGGCATCGACCCGGAAAGCGGCCTGGCCGGCACCAACCACCGCTTCCTGGATCGCTTCTCCCGCGTGGAAGCCGCCCTCGGCGGCGACCTCGGCGGGCGCACCATCCGCGAACTGGAGGGGCTGTGGCAGCAGGCCAAGGCGGCGATCCGCGCCGAGGCGGCGCAGGTCGGTTATCCCCTGATGCTCAAGGCCAGCTGGGGCGGCGGCGGGCGCGGGATGCGGCCCGTCTACAGTGAAAAGGAACTGGCCGAGAAGGTCATGGAAGGCCGGCGCGAGGCCGAGGCCGCCTTTGGCAATGGCGAGGGCTATCTGGAAAAGATGATCCTCAAGGCGCGGCACGTCGAGGTGCAGATCCTTGGCGACAAGCACGGCGAGATCTACCACCTGTGGGAACGCGACTGTTCCGTCCAGCGTCGCAACCAGAAGGTCGTGGAACGCGCCCCTGCCCCCTATCTGACGCAAGCCCAGCGCGAGGAGTTGTGCGAACTCGGTCGCCGCATCTGCGCCCATGTGAATTACGAATGTGCGGGCACGGTCGAATTCCTGATGGATATGGCCGATGACAAATTCTACTTCATCGAGGTGAACCCCCGCGTGCAGGTCGGACATACCGTGACCGAGGCGGTGACGGGTATCGACATCGTCCAGGCC
>NZ_JADEWP010000066.1:0-11623 GCF_015207535.1 Cyanobium sp. LEGE 06143
TCAGTGKSYAKARSWGRYMKGGGCTGCCCCTGCAGGCCGGCGAGCCGATCCCCCGCGAGCTGCAGTGGTGGCCCTGGCAGGTGGAGGGCTGGGCCCTGCATCCGGCCAGCGCCGCCGACTGGCTCAGCCAGCTGCCCCTGGCGGGCAAGCACCCCGAGATGGCCGATGAACTGCGCTGGTGGAGCCATCTGCAGCGCTGGGCCCTGAGCCTGATCGCCCGCGGCCGCTGGCTGCCCCAGATCGAGGAGGGCAACGGCCGCTGGCTGCCCCTGCTCAACCAGGAGGGCGACCGCCATCGCCTCGAGCAGCTGGCCATGGGGATTCCCCAGGTGGCCACCTGCGCCCTGGCGGCCGGGCCCGAGGGCGATCCCTGCCTGGCCTGCCGCAGGCCCGGCAGTGGCCGGCTGCGGGTGGCCAGCCTGGTGGAGGCCCTGCTCGATGGCCAGCTGCGGGAGACCTTCAGGCCAGCCCCTGAAGGCCTCGATCCACTGCTGCAGGCCTGGCAGAAGGCCCTGGCCAAGGGCGATGGCCGTCTTCACCTCGACGAGGAGGACGAGGAGCGCCTCGTGATCGCCACCCACCACTGGCGCGAGGCCGTGGCCGGCAAGGTGGCCCCGGCCCGTGCCTGCCTCGAGCTGTTCACCCCAGCCGAGGGGGATGAGCTCTGGGAGCTGAGTTTCAGTCTCCAGGCTGAGGCCGATCCCAGCCTGCGGGTGCCGGCGGCTGTGGCCTGGGCGGCGGGCACCCGCGGCCTGCAGCTGGGCGAGGTGGCCGTGCCCCAGCCAGGTGAGCTGCTGCTGGAGGGCCTCGGCCGCGCCCTCACGGTGTTCCAGCCCCTCGAACGGGGCCTGGACTCGGCCACCCCCACCACGATGCAGCTCACCCCGGCCGAGGCCTTCGTGCTGGTGCGCACCGGTGCCGCCCAGCTGCGGGATGTGGGGGTGGGCGTGGTGCTGCCCGCCAGCCTCTCCGGCGGCCTGGCCAGCCGCCTGGGCCTGTCCATCACAGCCGAGCTCTCCAAGACCTCCCGAGGCTTCACCCTCGGCGAAACGCTCGACTGGAGCTGGGACTTCATGATCGGCGGGGTCACCCTCACCCTGCGCGATCTGGAGCGGCTCGCCGCCAAGCGCAGCCCCCTGGTGCAGCACAAGGGGGTCTGGATCGAGCTGCGTCCCAACGACCAGCGCAACGCCGGTCGCTTCTGCACCGCCGACCCCGAACTCAGCCTCGACGACGCCCTGCGGCTCACCGCCACCGACGGCGACACCTTCCACCGCCTGCCGGTCCATGCCTTCACGGCCGGCCCGCGGCTGCAGGCGGTGCTGGAGCAGTACCACCAGCAGAAGGCCCCCGATCCACTACCGGCCCCACCAGGCTTCGCGGGCCAGCTGCGGCCCTACCAGGAGCGCGGCCTGGGCTGGCTGGCCTTCCTGCACCGCTTCGACCAGGGCGCCTGCCTCGCCGATGACATGGGCCTGGGCAAGACGATCCAGCTGCTCGCCTTCCTGCAGCACCTCAAGGCCGAGGAGGAGCTGAAGCGGCCGGTGCTGCTGGTGGCCCCCACCTCGGTGCTCACCAACTGGAAGCGCGAGGCCCATGGGTTCACCCCCGATCTGGCGGTGCGCGAGCACTACGGCCCGCGGCGGCCCAGCAGCGAGGCGGCCCTGAAGAAGGCCCTCAAGGGCGTGGATCTGATGCTCACCAGTTATGGGCTGGTGCAGCGCGACAGCGAGCTGCTGGAGAGCATCGACTGGCAAGGGATGGTGATCGACGAGGCCCAGGCGATCAAGAACCCCGGCGCCAAGCAGTCGATGGCGGCCCGCGACCTGGGCCGGCCCGGCCGCAGCAGCCGCTTCCGGATCGCCCTCACCGGCACCCCGGTGGAAAACCGGGTGAGCGAGCTCTGGGCCCTGATGGACTTCCTCAATCCGAAGGTGCTCGGCGATGAGGCCTTCTTCCACCAGCGCTACCGGCTGCCGATCGAGCGCTATGGCGACATGGCCTCGCTGCGCGATCTCAAGGCCAGGGTGGGGCCCTTCATCCTGCGGCGCCTGAAGACCGACCGCTCGATCATCTCCGACCTGCCGGACAAGGTGGAGCTGCACGAATGGGTGGGGCTCAGCCCCGAGCAGAAGAAGCTCTACACCCGCACCGTGGACGAGAGCATGGACGCCATCGCCCGGGCACCTCTGGGCCAGAAGCACGGCCAGGTGCTGGCCCTGCTCACCCGGCTCAAGCAGGTGTGCAACCATCCCGCCCTGGCCCTGCGCCAGCAGCCCAGCAGCGACGACCCCCAGTTCTTCGAGGGGTTCTCCGCCCGCAGCGCCAAGCTGCAACGCCTGGAGGAAATCCTCGAGGAGGTGATCGAGGCCGGAGACCGGGCCCTGCTGTTCACCCAGTTCTCCGAATGGGGCCTGCTGCTGAAGGCTCACCTGGAGCGCAGCTGGCGACAGGAGGTGCCCTTCCTCTACGGCAGCACCAGCAAGGCGGAACGCCAGGCCATGGTGGATCGCTTCCAGGACGATCCGCGCGGCCCGCAGCTTTTCCTGCTGTCGCTGAAGGCCGGTGGCGTGGGCCTCAACCTCACCCGCGCCAGCCACGTGTTCCACATCGACCGCTGGTGGAATCCGGCCGTCGAGAACCAGGCCACCGACCGCGCCTACCGCATCGGCCAGCAGAACCGGGTGATGGTGCACAAGTTCATCACCAGCGGCTCGGTGGAGGAGAAGATCGACAGGATGATCACCGAAAAGGCCCGACTCGCCGAGGACATCGTGGGCTCCGGCGAAGAGTGGCTGGGGGGCCTGGACGTGGGCCAGCTGCGTGACCTGGTGGCCCTGGAGGAATAATCCTCCCCAGCCTGATCCCAGCGATTCCCACCGTCATCCTGTTGCCATGACCAGCACTCCGATCACCACCCAGCTCGGCAACGAGGGTCTCGGCCAGCAGGCCTGGTGGGTGGCCCAGTGGATGGAGCTGATCAACTCCTACCGCTTCAAGAAACGGCTGGAGCGGGCCTGGGAGTATGCCCGCTCCGGCAACGTCACCTCGATTCGTTTCGAGGGGCGCCGGGTGCACGCCCGGGTGCAGGGCAGCGGCGACGATCCCTACAAGGTGAAGCTCTGGCTCGACGTGCTCAACGACGACGACTGGGGCTATGTGCTGGAGGCCCTCAGCCAGAACGCCCGCTGGTCAGCCCAGCTGCTGGCCGGCGTGATGCCGGAGGACATCGAGCGGGCCTTCGCCGCCTCCGGCAAACGCCTCTTCCCCTTCAAGCTGCAGGAGGTGCGCAGCGAGTGCACCTGTCCGGATAAGACGAACCCCTGCAAGCACGTGAGCGCAGTGTTCTACCTGATGGGGGAGCGCTTCAGTGAGGACCCCTTCGTGCTGTTCCAGCTGCGGGGCCGGTCCCGCGCCCAGCTGCTGGCCGACCTGGCCAAGCGACGCCAGACAATGCTGGCCAGACAGGCCCGCGGCAAGGGCAGCCGGCCTGCCGCGGGCCTCGCCACAGCGCAGCCCGTGCATCCGGCCATCCGCGATCCCAGCCGCTGGTGGCGCTACGAAGCCCCCCTGCCGCCCGATCTGGTGGTGATCACGCCGGCGATGGAGGGGGAAACCGGGCTCGATGCCGCCGGCCGACTGCCCCTGGCGGAGTCGCCCCGCTTTCCCGAGGCCAACGGACTGTTTCTCGAGCACCTGCTGACCTACAGCCGGGAGCGCTCCAACGAGGCCATGGCCCGGGCCATGGACAGCGGCAATGAGGAGAAAGAGACGGAGAAGGAGAAGGAGGCGGCGGGATCAGCCGCAGGCACTGGCTCCTGAACCGGCCACGCCCCAGCCACGCCCGATCGCAGCCCACCGATGATCTCCTCCCAGGCGAAGCAGAACGTCCTGGCCGGCTGGCTGCAGCCGGACGCGCTGCAGACGGTCTGCTCGATCCTGCAGTCCCACCAGCAGGCCTTCGGCAGGCCCCTGCTGGCGGGCCTGGCCGCGGACGCCTCCGAGCTTCAGCGGGCCCAGGCCCTGTTCGCCTCTCCGGCTGCGGTGCTCGCCCATGACGGCGCCGATCCAGACACCGACCCCGGCCCCCGGCTGATCTACGCCAACCGAAGTGCCCTCGTGCTGTGGCGCCGGCGCTGGGGGGAGATGGTGGGCCTGCCCTCGAAATTCACCGCCGCAGCCCAGGAGCGCAGCGGCCGGCAGCAGGCTCTGCGCCAGGCCAGGGCGGCTGAGGCCCTCAGCGGCTATGGCGGGGTACGGATCGACAGCCGGGGGCGCCGCTTCCGGATTGAGGGGGCCCGGCTGTGGACCCTGCGGGATGCCGGGGGCTGCCCCAGGGGCCAGGCCGCCCGCTTCAGCGCCTGGCACTGGCTCTGAGCGGCAGGTGTCGGCGACGACAACGGGCGGTGCGGCCGATCGAGGCAGCCATCCGCTGGCGTTACCTACAGTCATCTTTCTTCCCGAGGGTGTCCATGGCAGCTGTCACCTCCCCATCCGCCGCGGCCAGGCCTGATGGTGCCGTTGCCCAAGCCGCCGGGGCGCCACGCCTGAGCCTGCAGTGCGAGGCCATCGCCGCCGACACCACCGCGATCCGCTCCCTGGACTGGGACCGCAGCCGTTTCGACATCGAATTCGGGCTGCGCAACGGCACCACCTACAACGCCTTTCTGGTGCGCGGCGCCCAGACGGCCCTGGTGGACACCAGCCACCTCAAGTTCGCCGATACCTGGCTGCCCCTGCTGGAAGAGCAGATCGATCCGGCCGCGATCGACTACCTGATCGTGTCCCACACCGAGCCCGACCACTCGGGCCTGATCGGCCACCTGATCGATCGCAACCCCGACATCCAGATCGTGGGTTCCAAGGTGGCGATCCAGTTCCTCCAGGATCAGGTGCACCGGCCCTTCCRGRGCSGCGYCGTCRNGWGNCGGCGACGAGCTCGACCTGGGCACCAACCCCGAGAGCGGCTGCGCGCACCGCTTCTCCTTCCTGAGTGCGCCGAATCTGCACTGGCCCGACACGATCTTCTCCTTCGATCACGGCACCGGCACCCTCTACACCTGTGATGCCTTCGGGCTGCACTACTGCTCCGATGAGCTGTTTGACAGCGACCCCGGCGCCATCGCCCCAGACTTCCGTTTCTACTACGACTGCCTAATGGGGCCCAATGCCCGCAGCGTGCTGCAGGCCCTCAAGCGCATGGACGCTCTGCCGGAGATCCACACGGTCGCCGTGGGCCATGGGCCCCTGCTGCGTCACCACCTCAGCCTGTGGCTGAACGACTACCGCGACTGGAGCAGCGACCGCAGCGCCGGTGAGACCTATGCCGCCGTCTGCTACGTGAGCCAGTACGGCTTCTGTGACCGGCTCAGCCAGGCGATCGCCCGCGGCATCGGCAAGGCCGGTGCCCAGGTGCAGCTGGTGGATCTGCGCGCCACCGATGCCCAGGAGCTGAGCGCCCTGGTGGGGGAGGCCAGCGCCGTGGTGGTGCCCACCTGGCCCGCCAGCCCCGACGCCGAGCTGCAGGCCTCGATCGGCACCCTGCTGGCCGCGATCAAACCGAAGCAATGGGTGGCCTGCTACGACGCCTTCGGCGGCAACGACGAGCCGATCGACACCGTGGCCTCCAAGCTGCGCAGCCTCGGCCAGAAGCCCGCCTTCGAGCCTCTGCGCATCCGCCAGGTGCCCCATGCGGACGACTACCAGCGCTGTGAGGAGGCCGGCACCGATCTGGGCCAGCTGCTCACCAAGGCGCGCACGATCGCGGCCATGAAGGCCCTCGACGGCGACCTGGACAAGGCCCTGGGCCGCCTGAGCGGCGGGCTCTACGTGGTGACGGCCCAGCAGACCACCGAGGATGGCGGCAGCCTCAGCAGCGCCATGGTGGCCAGCTGGGTGAGTCAGGCCAGCTTTGAGCCACCCGGCCTCACCGTGGCCGTGGCCAAGGACCGGGCGATCGAATCCCTGCTCCAGGTGGGCGATCGCTTCGTGCTCAACATCCTGCGGGAGGACAACCACCAGCTGCTGCTGCGCCACTTCCTCAAGCGCTTCCCGCCCGGGGCCGACCGCTTCGCCGGTGTGGCCACCGTGGAGGGCGCCGCCGCGGGCGGGCCCGTGCTCGGGGATGCCCTGGCCTTCCTGGGATGCCGCGTGGCCCAGCGGATGGAGGGGCCTGACCACTGGATCATCTACGCCGAGGTGGAAGTGGGGAACGTGGCCGACACTGAGGCCGCCACCGCCGTACACCACCGCAAGGTGGGCAACCACTACTGATGACAACCTCGATCGGCGGATCGCCCGCCCAGGCTGCCCCGTCAGCCGAGCGCCGCGTGCTGGTGATCCGTCTGGAGCCCACGCTGGTGTGCCTGCGAGGCCTGAGTCCACGCCGTTCGCGCTTTGAGGTGGAATACGGCCTCGAACGGGGCACCACCGCCAACAGCTTCCTGTTTGAGCAGGGCAGCACCAGCACCGGCCACACGGTGCCGCCGGTGCTGATCCATCCCCCCGGCATGACCTACGCCGAACCGTTCTTCGCTGCTCTGGCGGAGCTGGTTCCGAGCCATGAGGCGCTGAAGGTGGTGGTGGGAGTGGTGAATCCCAAMCGGGTGGAACTGCTGAGGGCCCTGGCGGCCCGCTGGCCGAACCTGGCCCTGGTGGCCTCGAATGCCGGGGCCAAACTGGTGCGTGAGCTCTGGGATCAACGCCGTCCGCCGGCCCCGGGCGCACCGGAGCTGGCGCCGCTGCCGCCCCAGCCGCCGATCGATGTGGTGAAGCAGGAGGCCAGCCGCCCCCTGGCCGGTGGGCTGCAGCTGCGCCTGATCCCCGTTCCCACCCCCCGCTGGCCCGGCGCCCTGATGGCGTTTGAGGAGTCCACGGGTCTGCTGATGAGCAGCAAGTTCTTCTCCGCCCACATCT
This sequence comes from Cyanobium sp. LEGE 06143, assembly GCF_015207535.1. Classification (NCBI taxonomy): domain Bacteria; kingdom Bacillati; phylum Cyanobacteriota; class Cyanophyceae; order Synechococcales; family Prochlorococcaceae; genus Cyanobium; species Cyanobium sp. LEGE 06143. Next base: position 6,916 of record NZ_JADEWP010000066.1, read on the forward strand.
GTCAGGAGGGGTTCGCCGAGGCCAACCGCACGAGCGCCGAAGAGGACCGGCGCTGGTTCTACGACTGCCTGATGGCCCCCATGGCCCGGCAGGTGGAAACCGTTCTCGATCGGATCGACGAACTGCCGATCCGAACGATTGCCCCATTCCACGGCCCGGCCATCGCCGAGAGCTGGCGCAGCCTTCTGGCCGATTACCGCCGCTGGGGGGAGGGCCAGAACCGATCAAGGCTCTCGGTGGCGCTGCTCTACGCCAGTGCCTACGGCAACACCGCCACCATCGCCGATGGCCTGGCCCGGGGCGTTTCCCGCACCGGCGTGCGGGTGGAGAGCATCAACTGTGAATTCAGCGAGCCGGATCAGCTGCAGGCGGCGATCCGCTCCTGCGATGCCCTGCTGATCGGCTCTCCCACCCTGGGCGGCCATGCGCCCACCCCGATCGTGGCGGCCCTGGGCACGGTGCTGGCGGAGGGCGACCGGGCCAAGCCCGTGGGGGTGTTCGGCAGCTTCGGCTGGAGCGGCGAGGCGCTGGATCTGCTGGAGAGCAAGCTGCGCGATGGCGGCTTCCAGTTCGCGTTCGAGCCGATCAAGGTGAAGTTCAGCCCCGATGCCCTGGCCCTCAAGGCGATCGAGGAAACCGGCACCGCCCTCGGCCGTGATCTGCAGAACGTCCGCAAGCGCCAGGAGCGCCGCAGCGGCGGCGGCCTGCACGAGAGCCGCAGCGATCCAGCCCTCAAGGCCCTCGGCCGGGTGGTGGGTTCCCTGTGCGTGCTCACGGCCCAGAAGAGTGCTGCGGACAGTCCCGACCTCGGGGGGGCCATGGTGGCCAGCTGGGTGAGTCAGGCCAGCTTCAGCCCACCTGGTTTCACCGTGGCAGTGGCCAAGGACAGAGCCGTGGAGGGCCTGCTGCACATCGGCGACCAGTTCGCCCTCAACGTGCTGGCAGCCGGGCGGGAAACCGGGCCGATGAAGCGGTTCCTGAAGCCCTTCAGCCCCGGTGCCGATCGCTTCGCCGGGCTGGAGCTGGAGCACACCCCCGGCGGCCAGCCGGTGCTTCCGGAGGCCCTGGCCTGGCTGGAGGCCACGGTGCAGCAGCGGATGGAGTGCGGCGATCACTGGCTGATCTACGCCCAGGCCCAGGAGGGTGGCGTGCTCGACCCCGAGGGCACCACGGCAGTGCACAAGCGGCGCACCGGCTCAAACTACTGATCGCTCTAAGCCCGTGGCGGCTCAGGCCGCCTGGGGTGGCGGCGTGGGGTCGCCACCGACAGCATGGAAGGGCAGCACCAGGGTGGCCCAGTGGTCGGGGCGCTCCGGGCGCCTGCGCCGGGCCTGCCGCACCCCGAAGGGCACCCGCACCACGTTGGTGCCTTCCACCGGTCCCACGCTGCGGCCGCCGGAACTGATCAGCGGACGGGCGCTGGAGGGGCCCGTGCTCGCCTTGACGCTGGCCTGTTTCAGCCCAAGCCCAGGAGCCTTGCCGGCCCCCTGGGGGCCAGCTTCCGCGCTGACTGGGCCGCCGCTGCGGCCTCGGCCATCGTTGCTGTCGTTACCGCTCATGGATCCCCAGTGATGGATGGCGGAGGGCCGAGGCCTGCTCCGGGACTGAACCGAGCCCGTTGAACAGCAGTTGCAACAGATCGGGCTGAAAAGGCAATGGCCCAAGTCTAAAGAAAAGCTGTTGACTTGAACGTTCCGGAAGGCCAGTGTGCCCGATCACCGCTCAGGCCGCCGTAGCCAAAGGCTCCTTCAGAGCCAGTTCCTCAACCGACGGGCAGGTGCAGGCCAGGTTGCGATCGCCATAGGCATTGTCAATCCGCGCCACGCTGGGCCAGAACTTGCTCGCCTGCTGCTGCTCTCCGGCCGGGAACGCCGCCTGGCTGCGGCTGTAGGGCCTGTCCCAGACGTCGGCGGTGACGGCAGCCAGGGTGTGAGGGGCCCGCCGCAGCGGGTTGTTGTCGCGGTCCACCGCGCCCGACTCGATGGCGGCCGCCTCGCCCCGGATCGCCACCATCGCGGCGCAGAAACGATCCAGCTCGGCCAACCCCTCGCTCTCGGTGGGCTCCACCATCACGGTGCCGGCCACCGGCCAGCTCACGGTGGGGGCGTGGAAGCCGTAGTCCATCAGCCGTTTGGCCAGATCATCCACCTCCAGGCCGCAACTGCGCTTGAGGGGCCGCAGGTCGAGGATGCACTCATGGGCCACCCGGCCCCCCGCTCCCCGGTAGAGCACGGGGAAATGGGGATCGAGGCGCTCGGCCAGCACATTGGCGCTGAGCAGGGCCACCTGGCTGGCGGTCCGCAGGCCGGAGCCTCCCATCATGCGGATGTACATCCAGCTGATCGGCAGGATGGAGGCGCTGCCCAGGGGCGCCGCTGCCACCGGCCCAGCCCCGGCTGCAGCCGGCTGCAGCTCGGAGGGGTCGCCGGGCAGGAAGGGCACCAGATGGGCTGCCACCGCGATCGGACCCACCCCGGGGCCGCCGCCGCCATGGGGGATGCAGAAGGTCTTGTGCAGGTTGAGGTGGCAGACGTCAGCGCCGTAGAGCCCCGGCTTGCAGAGGCCCACCTGGGCATTGAGGTTGGCGCCGTCGAGGTACACCTGACCGCCCTGGGCATGCACCAGCTCACCGATGCGGCGAATGGCGGTTTCGAACACGCCGTGGGTGGAGGGATAGGTGACCATCAGAGCGGCGAGGCGCTCGCCATGGCGGCTGGCCTTGGCCTCCAGATCGGCCAGGTCGATGTTGCCCTGGGCGTCGCAGGCCACCGCCACCACCTGCATGCCCGCCATCACCGCGCTGGCGGGATTGGTGCCGTGGGCACTGGTGGGAATCAGGCAGATGTCGCGGTGCTGCTCGCCACGGCTGTGGTGCCAGGCGCGGATCGCCAGCAGGCCGGCGTACTCGCCCTGGGAGCCGGCGTTGGGCTGCAGCGAGACGCCCGCGAAGCCGGTGATGGCTGCCAGCCACTGCTCCAGGTCGGCGGCGAGGCGGCGGTAGCCCTGCAGCTGCTCGGCGGGAGCGTAGGGGTGCAGGCGGGCGAAGGCGGGCCAGCTCACCGGGGCCAGCTCGGCGGCGGCATTGAGCTTCATGGTGCAGCTGCCCAGCGGGATCATGCCGTGCACCAGGGAGAGATCCCGGCTCGCCAGCTGCTGGATGTAGCGCAGCAGCTCGGTTTCGCTGCGGTGCTCCTGAAACACGGGCTGCTGCAGCCAGGCCCCCTGCCGTTGGGGGATGCCCTGCCAGGTCTGGCGCCAGTCGGGCTGGTGCAGGCTCTCCTGGCAGGCCAGCCGGGCGCGCTCGGCGGCCAGCTCAGCCGCACTCGCGTGGCCGGAGGCCCCACCAGCTGAGGCCGTCACCGTCGCCAGGCAGGCCAGCAGCCCGGCCAGCTCCTCAGCACTGCTGGCCTCGTCGAGGCTGATGCCCACGGCGCCCTCCAGGCGCCGCAGGTTGAAGCCGCCCGTCCGGGCGGCCTGCAGCAGCTGCTCAGAACGGGGGCTGTGCAGCAGCACCGTGTCGAAACCAGGGCCCGGCTCCGGGACCAGGTCCAGGGCCCGCAACCCGGCCACCAGGGCCAGCCGCAGCCGGGTGACCCGCTCGGCCATGGCGGTGAGGCCGGCCGGACCGTGGTGCACGGCATAGAAGCCGGCGATCACCGCCAGCAGCACCTGGGCGGTGCAGATGTTGCTGGTGGCCTTGTCGCGGCGGATGTGCTGCTCGCGGGTCTGCAGGGCCAGCCGCAGGGCCGACCGGCCCTCGGCATCGATGGAGCGGCCCACCAGGCGTCCGGGGATCTGGCGCTTGTAGGTCTCGCGGGTGGCGAAGAAGGCCGCATGGGGCCCGCCACAGCCCATCGGCACGCCGAAACGCTGGGCGCTGCCGATGGCGATGTCGGCCCCCAGCTCGCCCACGGGAGCGAGCAGCACCTGGGCCAGGGGATCGATCGCCACGGCACTCACCACCCCCGCCACGGCCGCCGCCGCCAGCAGTGGCGCCGGGTCCCAGAGGCGGCCGTCCTGGCCGGGGAGCTGCAGCAACAGCCCGAAGGCTTCCGCCCACAGGCCTTGGTCACTGCCCGCCGCCAGGTCGCCAGCCAGGCCGGCGGCATCGATCGGGCGGATCGTGATGCCCAGCGGTTCCGCCCGGGTGCGCAGCACGGCCAGGGTCTGGGGCAGCACCTGCGCATCCACCAGGAACGTGTTGGCCGTGGTGCGTTTGCTGACGGCCCGGGCCAGGGCCATCGCCTCAGCGGCGGCGGTGGCCTCATCGAGCAGGGAAGCGTTGGCGATCGGCAGGCCCGTCAGCTCGCTGATCAGGGTCTGGAAGTTGAGCAGGGCCTCCAGTCGTCCCTGGGCGATTTCGGCCTGGTACGGGGTGTAGGCGGTGTACCAGGCGGGGTTCTCGAACACGTGGCGCTGGATCAGCGCCGGCGTGATGGTGGCGTGGTAGCCCTGGCCGATCAGGGAGCGCACCACCCCATTGGCGGCGGCGATCTCGGCCAGCTCCGCCAGGGCGGTGGCCTCGTCGCAGGGGGCGGGCAGCCCTTCGGCGGCCTGCTCGGAGCTCAGGAGGATGTCGGCCGGCACCACCTGGCGGGCCAGCTCTTCGAGGCTGGTGAGGCCCAGCTCGGCCAGCAGCTGGCTCTGTTCAGCCCCATCAGGGCCGATGTGCCGTTCCACAAAGGTGGGGCGGGGCAGGGGGTCCAGC
>NZ_JADEWP010000068.1:0-11509 GCF_015207535.1 Cyanobium sp. LEGE 06143
GACCGACCCCGTGCCAGCGTGGTTTCAACGCCGCACCCGCCAGGGGCCCGAACCGATGCGCTGCCGCCTGCGCCCGTTCCGCCTCACCAAGGCCGTGCCCCTGGCGATCAGCCGTGGCAGCACCAGCGCGGTGGAGCATCTGCTGGTGGAGGTGAGCCACGAGGGCCTCACGGGCCTGGGGGAAACCGGCGGCTTCGACACCGGCCATCGCCACTACAACACCGCCGCCGTCGCCGCCGAACTGGAGGCCCTGGCCCTGCACCTGCAGGGGGCCTCACCCCTGGGGTCGCAGAGCCTGGAACCGCTGCTGGCGCAGCTCTCGCCCCCCGCCCGCTGTGGCCTCGATCTGGCCCTGCACGACTGGCGGGGCAAGCGCCTCGGACAGCCCCTCTGGCGGCTCTGGGGCCTGGATCCAGGCGCCTGTGTCGCCACCAGCGTCACCCTGGGGCTGGGCACCCCCACGGCGGTGCTGGCGCGGCTCGAGCGCTGGTGGCAGCAGCTGCCCGCCAGCCGCATCAAGCTCAAGCTGGGCAGCCCGGAGGGCCTCGATCACGACCGCGCCCTGCTGCAGGCGGTGGCGGAGGCCCTGGAGCGCAAACGGCAGCAGGCTGGCGCGGCCTGTGAGCTGCAGGTGGATGCCAACGGGGGCTGGAGCCTGGAGGACGCCCTGCGCCTGCTGCCCGAGCTCCAGGCCCATGGGGTGGTGCTGCTGGAGCAGCCGCTGGCGCCGCAGCTTGACCCGACGCGCGACACGGCCGGCTTCGCGGCCCTGCATCCCCACTGCCCCCTGCCCCTGGTGGCCGATGAGAGCTGCTGGAACCTCGAGGATCTGCTGCGGCTGGCCCCCCACACCGATGGGGTCAACATCAAGCTGCTCAAGAGCGGCGGGCTCACGGAGGCCCTGCTGATGGCCCAGACGGCGCGGCGCCTGGGGCTGGGCGTGATGCTGGGCTGCTACTCCGACGGCGCCCTGCTGAACGGCGCCGCGGCCCAGCTGCTGCCGCTGGTGCGCTGGCCCGATCTCGACAGCCACCTCAACCTGGTGGACGACCCCTTCACGGGCCTGGACTGCCAGGGCGATCAGCTGCTGCTGCCCGGTGAGCCGGGCCTGGGGATCGGTGTGGCGGAGGCCTGGCCCGGGCTGGTGCCCAGGGCGGCTGCGGTGCTGGCGCCGGAGGGGCTGCCGTGAGAGCCGAGCCGCCAGCAGGGGGCGCCCGCACCTCCCTGCAGCCCCAGGATCCGGTGGTGCTGCTGCTCCACGACGGCCTCGACAACCTCTCCGGCAAGACCGGCCTGGCGATGCTGCGCTACCGGCCCGGGCCGCTGCTGGCCGTGGTGGATCCGGCCCATGCCGGCCGCAGCCTGAAGGAGGTGACCGGCATCGATCGCGCCGTGCCGGTGCTGGAGAGCGTGGCGGCAGCCCTGCCCCTGGGGCCGGCGGTGGCGGTGGTGGGGCTGGCGCCCTCCGGGGGGCTGCTGCCGCCGGCGCTGCGGGCCGACCTGGCGACGGCCCTGGGGGCGGGCTGGTCGGTGGCCAGTGGCCTGCACAGCCGCATCGGCGACGACCCCGGCTTGGCGGCCCTGCTGGCGCCTGGGGCCTGGATCTGGGACCTGCGTCAGGAGCCCTCCGGGCTGGCGGTGGCGTCGGCGCGGGCGGCCGATCTGCCCTGCCGGCGCCTGCTGGCCGTGGGCAGCGACATGGCCGTGGGCAAGATGAGCGCCTGCCTGGAGCTGCTGGCGGAAGCCCGGCGGCGCGGCCGCACGGCGCGCTTCGTGGGCACCGGCCAGGCCGGCATCCTGATCGCCGGTGGCGGTGTGCCCCTGGACGCTGTGCGGGTGGACTATGCCGCCGGTGCCGTGGAGGCCGCCGTGCTCGAGGCGGGCGCTGGCCTCGGCCCGGACAGTCTGCTGCTGGTGGAGGGGCAGGGCTCGCTCTGCCACCCGGGCTCCACCGCCACCCTGCCGCTGCTGCGGGGCAGTCAGCCCACCGAGCTGCTGCTGGTGCACCGGGCCGGGCAGCGCCACATCAAGGGTCTGCCCCACCTGGTGATCCCGCCGCTGCAGGAGCTGATCGCCGTGGTGGAGGGCCTGGCGGCCCTCGGCCGTGCCGACGGCCTGCGGCCCAGGGTGCGGGCGGTGGCCCTCAACACCATGCAGCTGGCGGAGCAGGAGGCCGTTGCGGCCACCGCCCGSACGGCGGAGCAGCTGGGGCTTGCCTGCGCCGATCCCGTACGCCAGGGCGCCGGGATGCTTCTGGAGGCCCTGGATGGGTCAGCCGGGGCTGATCTCCTGGCCTCCTGACGGCCCCCTGAGCGGGGATGGAAGGGCGAGCGAGGGGATTCGAACCCCCGAATGGCGGCGCCACAAGCCGCTGCCTTAACCACTTGGCGACGCCCGCCATGGGCTGGGCCAATGTACCAAGTCGTGCGCTGGCGTCCGGGGCTGGCCCGGGGCTCCGGTCCTGCGCTCCGGTCCTGCGCTGAACGCCTCCTCCTGGTGCCAGGCTGGCAGCACTTCCGGCCTCCTCCGCCCTGCCTGACCCGCGCAGCTCCGCCTGGTGTGCACCCCTGGTGGGAGGCGCCGTCCTGCTCGCTGGGGCCGGGGGGATGCTGGCCTGGACCAACCCCGGCCCTGCCGAGTTCGCCGACTTCGCCGCGGGCCGGTTGGTGGAGGAGATCTCCAGCCGGGTGTGTGAGAGCAGCACGCTCCCCTCGGTGCTGGGCCTGCCGTTGGCCGACTGCGCCGCCCTGGTGGCCTCCCAGCGCAACGCCTTGGGCGCGGTGGTGCAGCGACAGACCCGCCGCACCAATTTCGGGGTGCTGAGCGTGTATCACAGCCAGCTGGGTGGTCAGCAGGTGCTGCGCTGGCGGGTGCCCCGCTTCGAGGCCACCGTTGTGGGTGTGGCAGGACGGTTCGTGATCGTGCAGGCGCGGGAGCCTGGTTCATGAGCGCCCATCCACCCGGCGCCACCCCCGCCAGCGCCCTCGGGAGCAGGGCGGGCCGTCTGGAGCTGCGCCTGCCCCGGGCCCTGCTGGAGGCGCGGCAGTCGGATCTCGCTCCGGTGGATGCCGAGGGCCTGGTGGCCGTGGAGCTCAGCTGGCAGGAGGGACGGATCACCGGCCTGCGCCCCCTGGGGCCGGAAGCCGCTGCCGAGTCGCTGCCCCTGGCCCTGCCCCCCCTGGTGGAGCCCCACGCCCATCTCGACAAGGCCTTTTCGGCCCCACGCTTCCCCAACTGGGAGGGCACCATGGCCGGCGCCCTGGCCCAGAACCAGAGGGAGTACGGCGAGCGCAGCGAGGCCCAGGTGCTGGAGCGGGCCGAGCGCGCCCTGCAGCTGGCCTGGCGCCAGGGGGTTCGGGCCCTGCGCAGCCATGTGGACAGCGTCGGTCCAGGGGCCGTGGCGAGCTGGGAGGCCCTGCTCGAGATCCGTCGCCGCTGGGCCGGCCGGGTGGAGCTGCAGCTGGTGGCCCTGACGCCCCTGCTGCACTGGCTCACCCCCCAGGGCGAGGAGCTGGCCCGCTGGGTGGCCGAGCGGGGTGGCCTGCTCGGCGGGGTGCTCGGCCCGCCCTACGGCGCCAGCCTCTCCGACCGCGAGGCCCTGGCGGCTCTGCTGGCCCTGGCCGAGCGCCATGGGGCGGCGGTGGATCTGCACGTGGACGAGGCCGACACCCAGCCCGCCCGGGGGGTGGAGCTGGTGGTGCGCCTGGCCCTGGAGCAGCGCTGCGAGGTGCCGATCGTCTGCAGTCACGCCGCCAGCCTGGCCCTGCTGTCGGATCGCCGCGCCGACCGGCTGGCGGAGCGGCTGGCCCAGGCCGGCATCGGCGTGGTGGCCCTGCCGCTCACCAACCTCTGGCTGCTGGGCCGGCGCCCTGGCCGCACGCCGGACCGACGGGTGCAGGCCCCGATCGCCACGCTGCAGCGGGCCGGAGTGCGGGTGGCGATCGGGGCCGACAACGTGCAGGATCCCTGGTTCCCAGGCGGTGACTTCGATCCGATCGAGCTGCTGCGCCTGGCGGCCATCACCAGCCACGTGGTGCCCAGCCGCCGCCAGGGCCTGGCGCCCTTCAGCACCGCGGCCGCCGCTTTGCTGGGGCTGGAGTGGGATGGGGTGCTGCGGACCGGCGCCCCGGCCGACCTGGTGGTGCTGGCGGCGCGCAGCTGGGGCGAGCTGCTGGCCCGCAGCCCCCAGCGCCGGGTGCTGCGGGCCGGGGTGTGGCTGGAGCCGCCACCGATGGAGCAGCCCTCCCCTCTGCTCCGCGCAGTGGGGCCAACGCCGCGCCAATGATGGTGAGCTCGGGGCCTGTGGGCTCCCCTGGGTTGCGCTGCGATGGCCTCACCTACCCCCGCTGCTGGATCGGCCCTCTGCCTGGAGGGGCTGCCGCCGAGGCCGGATCCGGCCGTGATCGCCCAGTTGGCAGAGGAGCTCGCTGGTGAACTGGCCCCAGAGCAGGCCGCTGCTGGTGCTGCCCTGGAGCTGGTGGGGGAGGGGCAGCCGGCGGAGCTCGAGCGCCTGTCGCGGGATTTTTTCGACTACTCCCCCCTGCTGGTGCCGGTGTTCCAGGCTCAGCGGGCCCAGCTCGCTCTAAGGGCCTCGACGGTGGGGCAGGTGCGGGCCGTGGCAGCCGGCTGCGCCCGGCTGGGGGTGCCTCTCACCGTGCGAGGGGCCGGCACCGGCAATTACGGCCAGTGCGTGCCCCTGGCCGGTGGCGTGGTGTTGGAGCTGATGGGGCTGAATCGCCTGCGCAGCCTGGATCCCCGCAGCGGCGTGATCGAGGTGGAGGCGGGCCTGGTGATGGCGACCCTCGAGCAGCAGCTGGCTCCCCATGGCCGGGCCCTGCGGCTGCAGCCCAGCACCGCCCGCAGCGCCAGCATCGGCGGCTTCGTGGCGGGGGGATCCGGCGGGATCGGCTCGCTGCGCTGGGGCTTCCTGCGGGATCCGGGCAACCTGCTGGGTCTGGAGGTGGTCACGGTGGAGCCTGAACCGCGGCTGCTGCGGCTGGATGCGACGGCCAGCCAGCCGCTCAACCATGCCTATGGCACCAACGGCATCCTCACGGCCCTGCGGCTGCCCACCACCGAGGCCGTGGCCTGGCAGCAGCTGGTGGTGGGCTTCGACTCCTGGCAGCAGGCCGTGGCGGCGGCGTCCGCTCTGGCCGGCACCGCCCTGCTGCTCCAGTCCATCACCCTGCTGGAGGCACCGATTGCGGCCCGCTCCCCCTGGCCGGCGGGCTGCCCGGCCGCGGCGCCCGGGGAACACCGCTTGCTGCTGCTGGCCGCGCCCGACAGCCTGGAGCTGCTGCCGGGCTGGCTGCAGGCCAAGGGCGGCTGCCTGCGCTGGCAGGCGCCCCAGGGGGAGAGCCGGGGCCTGCCGCTGCGCGAGCTCAGCTGGAACCACACCACCCTGCACTGGCGTGCCCAGCAGCAGGGCTGGACCTACCTGCAGATGCTGCTGCCCCAGCCGGAAGCCCCCTGCCTGGCGGCCCTCAGCGAGCGCTGGGGCGACGACCTGCTCTGGCATCTGGAGGCGGTGCGCCAGCAGGGACGGGCCCGCCTGGCGGCCCTGCCCCTGCTGCGCTGGCAGGGGGAAGCTCCCCTGGCGGCCCTGATGCAGCAGGCGCGCCAGCTGGGGGCGGTGATCTTCAACCCCCATGCGATCACGGTGGAGGACGGCGGCCTGGGCGCCATCGACGCCGACCAGGTGGCCGCCAAGGCGGCCTATGACCCGGGCGGCCTGCTCAACCCCGGCAAACTCAGGGGCTGGCTGGAGCGTCAGCGCCAGCAGCCCCAGCCCTAGCAGCCCAGGCTGAGCCGGGTGTCGGCGCCGGTCAGGGGGTGGGTTCCCTCGGCGTCGCTGCAGAGCAGGCGCTGGTCGACCCGGTCGAGCAGGGCGCCGCTGAAGTCGGCATCGGTCACCGTGGCGCCGCTGAAATTGCTGCCGGCGGCGATCACGTCGCTGAGGTTGGCGCCACTGAAATCGGCGCCGCTGAAGTCCACCTTGTCCATCAGCACGCCACTGAGGTCGGCCCCGGCGAAGCTGGCCTCGGGGAAGGCGGCCTGGGTGAGGATGGCGCCGTGCAGGTTGGCGCCGGAGAAGTCGGCCTGGCGGCCGGAGGCGCCCGCAAAGGAGGTGTTGGCCAGGTCCTGGCCGCTGAAGTCCTTGCCGCTCTGGTTGGTGAGGGTGTAGTCCACTCCGGAGAAGTCCGCTGCTGCTGGACCTGCCCCGGCGGTGAGTCCGCCGGCCAGCAGGCCCAGCATCAGGCCGAGCCCCAGGGCCATGCGCAGCAACGGCCGCCGCCGCCGCCATGGCTGCAGCAGCTGGTGGCAACGGCTCAGCAGCTGGTTCAGCCCCTGGTCCCACAGCCCTGCCGGTGAAATGGTGCGGAGGCGGSSGKYSMTGNCGMRYGGSSCNNTGGTCTTCACTCTGGGCCCACGGGGCGCTGCCGTCACCCTGGCGCCGCCGCGCTGGCGAGCAGGTGGCCCAGCAGGTAGAGGGATCCCGCCACCAGCACCGGCCCCCGGCCCTGCCGGGCGGCGGCCCGCAGCGCGGTGGGCAGGTCTGGGGCACTGTGCAGCCGGGCGGCCTGGCCTGGGCCCAGACTGCCCAGCAGTGCGCTCTGGCGCCAGGAGGCATGGCCGGGCACCGGCACGATCCAGGCCTGATCCCCAGGGCCGAGCAGGGCCTGGAGGATCTCGGCCCCCTGCTTGTTGGCCAGCATTCCCAGCACCCAGCGGCGGGCACCGGGGGGCAGGCCGTGGCGCCGGCCGTGCTGATCGAGCTCTGCTCTCAGTCGCTGGGCCGCCGGCGCGTTGTGGGCGCCGTCGATCAGCAGCGGCAGGCCCTGCCACTGGAGCCGCTGCAACCGCCCCGGCCAGCGGGCCGCGGCAAAGCCCTCCCGGATCGCCTGCTCGGGCAGATCCCAGCCCTGGCGCCCCAGGGCCTGCAGCATGCCCAGGGCCACGGCGGCATTGAGCTGCTGCACCTGCCCCGGCAGCCCCAACGTCCAGGTGTTGTCATCCAGGGGGGTCACCCACCTCAGGCGCACGCCCAGCCGGGCCGCCTGCTGCCGCAGCACCGCTTCCACCGCCCGCATCTGGGGGCCGCTGACGGCTTCCACCCCCGCCCCCAGGGCGCCCGCCTTCTCCAGGGCGATGCTGGCCGCATCCGGGCCCAGCACCTCCAGGTGATCGAGGCCGATGCTGGCGAAGCCCACCACGCGCCGATCCGGATGGCAGCTGGTGGCATCGAGCCGGCCCCCCAGGCCCACCTCCAGCACCACCAGCTCCAGATCCGCCTCGGCGAAGGCCAGGAAGGCGGCGGCCGTCACCAGTTCGAAGGGGGTGAGCCGGTGGCGTTCGGCCACGGGTCGCGCCGCCTGCAGCTGGGCCCGCAGCTGCAGCTCCGAGATCGGTGCGCCGCCGAGCTGGATGCGCTCGGTCCAGCTGCTCAGGTGGGGCGAGGTGTAGAGGCCGGCGCGGATGCCGGCGGCGAGCAGGGCGGCATGCACGAGGGTGCAGATCGACCCCTTGCCATTGGTGCCCGCCACCTGAACCGCGGCGAAGCGGCGCTCTGGGTGGCCGAGCTCCGCCAGGGCAGCCTGCAGGCGCTCCAGGCCGAGCTCCACGCCCCGGTGGCTGAAGGGCTGGATCAGGTCGGCGAACGGATCGGAGCTGGGCAGGGTCCCGGCGGACCCGGCTCGAGGGATGACGTCAGGCAAGGCTGAGCAGGGCCCGCTCCAGCAGCGACACCGCCTGGTGCAGCTCCCGGGGGCGGATGGTGAGCGGGGGTACAAAGCGCACGACCGTCGGTCCGGCCGGCACCACCAGCAGCCCCTGGGCCAGGGCCGCCTTCACCAGCTCCGGAGCGCTGGGCCCGGTCCCGCTGAGCACCAGGCCCTGCAGGAGGCCCCAGCCGCGTACCCCGGTGAGCTGGTGTGGGTGGCGCTGCACCAGGGCGGAGAGTTCCTGGCACAGCAGCGCTTCCATCGCCTGCACGTGTTGGAGCAGCTGCCGCCGCTCGATTTCGGCCAGCACCGTGAGAGCGGCCCGGCAGGCGAAGGGATTGCCCCCGAAGGTGCTGGCGTGATCGCCCGGGCGGAAGTGATCCACGGCCCGTTTCACGGCCAGGGCACCGATGGGGATGCCGCCTCCCAGACCCTTGGCCAGGGTGATCGCATCGGGCTCCACCCCCAGGCGCTCGTAGCCCCAGAGGCGGCCGCTGCGGCCCACGCCGATCTGCACCTCATCGAAGATCAGCAGGATCTGATGGGCGTCGCAGAGCTGGCGCACCCTCTGGAAGAAGGCCCGCTCGCCAGGGTGCACGCCCCCTTCCCCCTGCAGGGGCTCCAGCAGCACGGCCGCCACCCGTGGTCCCTCGACCTCGGAGGCCGCGAGCAGGGCTTCGAAGGCGGCGGTGTCGTTGTAGGGGAAGTAGCGGAAGCCCTGCACCATGGGGGTGAACCCCTGGTGGTATTTCGGCTGGCCCGTGGCCGTCACGGTGGCCAGGGTGCGGCCGTGAAAACTGGCTTCCGCCGTGAGGATCAGCGGCGGCCGCTCCACCGTGCCCACCAGGCCCCGGACCACCTGGGCGTGCTTGCGGGCCAGCTTGATGGCGGCCTCGTTGGCCTCGGCGCCGGAGTTGCAGAAGAAGACGCGATTGAAGCAGCTGCGGGCCGTGATCGTGGCAGCGAGCTGCTCCTGTTCCGGAATCCGGTACAGGTTGGACACGTGCTGCAGCCGGCCCAGCTGGCGGGTCAGGGCCCGCCGCAGACGGCCGTTGCTGTGGCCCAGGCTGCACACCGCGATGCCGGCGACGCAATCGAGATAGCGCCGGCCCTCGCTGTCCCACACCCACACGCCGCGGCCGCGGCAGAGGCTCACCGGCAGGCGGGCGTAGGTTTCCATCAACGGCGACCCGGGGTCGGTGGCCGTGGCAATAGGAGCGGTGGGACTTGAACCCACATGCCCGAAGGCGCTCGATTTTGAGTCGAGTCCGTCTACCAATTCCGGCACGCTCCCCTGGAGTGGAGCTTAGGCGGCGCCGATCCCCTGGGTCTGGAGATGGAGCTCAGCCGGCGCCGGGCCGCCGCCGATCCGCTGGATGCAGGCGCCCACGGAGGCGAGCTTGTGCTCCAGGCCGGCGTAGCCGCGATCGAGGTACTCCAGGCCACGCACGCTGGTGACCCCCTCAGCCGCCAGGCCGGCCAGCACCATGGCGGCCGAAGCCCTGAGGTCGGTGCCCTGCACCGGGGCGCCGCTGAGCTGGGCCACCCCCTCGATAAAGGCGATGTTGCTCTGCAGGCGGATGGCGGCTCCCATGCGGTGCAGCTCAGCCACGTGCTGCATCCGATTCTCGAAGATGTTCTCGGTGACCACACTGGTGCCACGGGCCGTGGCCAGCAGGCTCATGAAGGGGGCCTGAAGATCGGTGGGGAAGGCGGGGAAGGGCTGGGTGCGCAGGTCCACGGCCTGTATGTCGCTGGCCTCAATGGTCATGCCGACGCCGTCGTGGTCGAGGCGACAGCCCGCCGCCTCCAGCTTGGTGAGCACAGCCCCCAGATGGTCGGTGATCACGGGGGTGACGCGCAGCCGCGAACGGGTGATCGCCGCAGCCAGAAGCAGGGTGCCGGCCTCGATGCGGTCAGGAATCACGGCGTAGTCGGCGCCATGCAGGCGCTCCACCCCCGTGATGGTGATCGTCTGGGTGCCAGCGCCGCGGATGCGGGCGCCCATGGCGATCAGCAGGCCGGCCAGGTCGGCCACCTCGGGCTCCTGGGCGGCGTTGGCCATCACCGTTTCGCCCTCGGCGAGCACGGCGGCCATCATCAGGGTTTCGGTGGCGCCCACGCTGGGACAGTCGAAATAGATGCGACCACCGGTGAGGCGCTGGCCGCGGCCGGGTACCACCGCCGTGACCACGCCATGCTCGATGGTGACCTGGGCCCCAAGCGCCTTGAGCCCCTTGACGTGCTCCTCCACTGGCCGGGTGCCGATCTTGCAGCCGCCGGGCAGGGGGACCTTGGCCATGCCCATCCGGGCCAGCAGGGGACCGATGCAGAAGAAGCTCGCCCGCAGGCTGTTCACCAGCTCATAGGGAGCTGTGGTGCTGTGGATGCCGGAGCCGTCCAGCACGAGGCTGTTCGCCTCGCGGCTGACCTGGCCGCCCAGGCTCTGCAGCATCTCGCCCATGCCCACGATGTCGGTGAGGGGAGGCACGTTGCGCAGCCTGATCTGATCGCAAGTGAGCAGGCAGGCGGCCATCAGCACCAGGGCCGAGTTCTTGGCGCCATCGACGTGCAGCTCACCCTCAAGACGGCGGCCACCGGTGATCTGGAGCTCTGGTTGGGCCTTGCTCAGGTCGGTCGCGAGGGATGGCAGGGATAGGGCTGTCATGAATTCCCGGACATCCCCGGCCTTTTTGTCTGGGCATGTTGACAACAAAAGGCCAGATCGTCTAGGTGGCCGCTGCGGGAACTGCACCACGCCCCCGGCAGTCAGGGGGGGAGACCCGCTACCGGTTGATTCAGGGCGATCCCTGGCGCCATCAGGCTTGCTGGCCCAGGGTCTGCAGCGGCAGGCGCAACGGGGCGCTTGGGTGTGGCCAGGTGGATGTGCTCGTGCGCACACGGGGAGATGGGGTGTCCTGCGGGGCACGGGCCCCGGGAGCGGCGCTTCGGGCCGATGCCGTATGGTTCCGAAGTCGCAGAGCGACGGCCACGCGGATGTGGCGGAATTGGTAGACGCGCTAGTTTCAGGTACTAGTGGCAGCAATGTCGTGGGAGTTCAAGTCTCCCCATCCGCATTTGAGATTCCATGATTCTTCTAAAAATCACCAATTCCTCCGAAGTGGTTGCTTCGAAGGTGGGCAAGTTTCTGGAGAGTCTCACGCCTGACGCCATGGATCAGACCACCGTTGAGGACATCGTGGTGGGCAAGCTCATTGAAAACTTGAGGGCCGAGGGCATCAAGGGTGAAGTGGCAGCTGTGAAGGGGATGGAGCTGGAGGCGGCCGAGATCGTGATGCAGGACGCCATGCGCGTGCGCCGCCACGAGCGCTTCTGAGGCCGGCCGCTTGCTCCCGGAGCTGATCAGCAGCCGCCGCAATCCCCTCGTGCGTCGCCTGCGCCAGCTGCACGCGGGCAAGGGCCGCCGGGAGCTGCAGTTGCTGCTGCTGGAGGGCACCCACCTGTTGCAGGAGGCGGTGCGCCTCGGTCTGCAGCCCGTCGACCTGCTGGCCACGCAGGCCTGGCTCGAGACGCACCGGAGCTGGCTCGACAGCCTGCCGCTGCCCCTGCAGCCCGTGCCGGTGACGCCGGAGGTGCTGGCGGTGGTGGCCACCACGGAGCACCCCGACGGCGTGGTGCTCAGCCTGTCCATGCCAGGGCTCGGCTGGGGGCCGCCCGTCCCGTCGCTGGTGCTGGCCCTGGATCGGCTTCAGGATCCAGGCAACCTCGGCACCTTGATGCGCACTGCCCTTGCCAGCGGCGTGGAGGCGCTGTGGCTGGTGGAGGGT
>NZ_JADEWP010000079.1:0-10590 GCF_015207535.1 Cyanobium sp. LEGE 06143
CATCATGGCCGCTGGCCAACGCTCAGGGCTCCCGCCGCTGGAACCGGTAGCCGTCGTAGCTGAAGCTGGTCACCCGGCCGTCGGGGCTGGTCTGAAAGGGCAGCTCCACCGGCGAGGAGATCACCCCGGGCCAGAGCAGCTGGAAGGTCTCGCCGTCCCAGGGGGTGAGTGGGGCCCGGTAGCGGGCCGCTCCCGCCAGCACCTCCAGGGTTCCCTCCTGCTCTGCCACTGTCCAGATGCCGAACAGGGGGTTCTCGTAGCTGCCGCTGTAGGCCGCAAGGAGGCGGGACGGGGGTTTGGGGTTGGCCGGTTGTGGCGGTTCCTTGAGCAGAAGACTCTCCAGCTCCAGGGCCTGGGCCCGGATCAGCGGCTGCAGATCCTGCTCCCCGGGCCGCCCGAAGGCCTGCTGCAGCAGCGCCGCCCGCACCGCCTCGGGCAGGGCCGTGAGGTTGCGGTTGGCCAGGATCGCCACCGCAAAGCGCTTCTGGGGCACCACCAGCACCACGGTGCGCACGCCATCGAGGGCGCCGCCCTTCTCCAGCACCTTGAGGCCGTTGTAGTGGTACACCCCCCAGCCGGGGGAATAGGTGAAGCCGGAATGGGCATCGATCGGGGGGAACTCGGCGAAGCCGGGCTCCTCGGCGATCACCGGTTCGAACAGCCCCTGCACCGCCTGCGGCGAGAGCACCTGGCGGCCGTCGATCGCACCGTCGTTGGCGAGCATGGTGAGGAAGCGGCCCAGGTCGCTGGCGCTGCTGGCGAAGCCGCCCGCAGCCACGAACAGGCCGCTGAGGTTGGGGGGCACCACCTGCAGACGGCCCTGCACCAGGGCGTGGGAGCGGCTCACATTCTCCAGCGCGCCCAGGGTAGAGCCAGTGCCGATCAGGCTGCTGGCGACGCCGGTGCGGGTCATGGCCAGGGGCTCGAACAGCAGCGCGCTGGCCAGCGTGGTGAAGGGCTGGCCGCCGGCCGCCGCTGCCAGTTCACCGGCCAGAAAGAAACCGATGTTGGAGTAGGCGGGGCGCTCCCGGAAGGAACTGGCGGGCTGCACGTAGCGGATGCGGCGCAGCACGTCGGCGCGGTCGTAGCCGAGGTGATCGAAGAGGTCACCGAAGAAAGGGGGGAAGCCGGCCCGGTGGGTGAGCAGGTCGCGGGCATTCACCCAGCGGCCCGCGTAGGCGTCGTGAAGACGGAACTGGGGCAGCAGCTCCTGCATCGGCTGGTCCCAGCCCAGTTGCTTGCGGTCCACCAGGGCGGCCACGGTGGCGGCGGTGATGGACTTCGACACGCTGGCCAGCTGGAAGACCGTGGTGGCGGTGGTGGGCTCAGCGGTGGCCAGATCGCGCACGCCAAAACCCTCGGCCAGCAGCAGCTGCCCGTCCTGCACCAGGGCGATCGCCATCCCGGGCACGGCGTACTCCTGGAGCGCCCAGCGGCTGATCCGCGCCGCGGCGGCGGCGTCCAGCCCGCTGCCCGGGGCATAGCCCGGCAGGCCGTCGCCGGCCCTGGCGGCGGGCAGGGCAGCAGGCAGGGAGGCTGCCAGCGCCAGGGCGGCGAGCCCAACCAATGGCGCCAGGGTCCGACCCACGGGCCTCGGCAGCAACGGAGGCTCGGAGGGGTGGCGCTGGACGGTGGACTGGGCCAAGGCGGCAACCCGGAGACCCCACCAGCTTGGGCCGACCCTGCATTCCTGGCAGCTGTGGTGCTGCAGGTTGACCATGGCCATGCGGTGACCTGCCTGGCGCCCCTTGACTTCGGCGGCCCGGACCAGGGCGACCGGGTTCTGGCGGGCGATCGGGAGGACGCCATTCTTTAGCGTCTCATTAATGCTGCCTGACGACTTCCGGGGCGCTTACAATATCAATGAGATGAATTCGTCGATCAATGTGACACGCGATCTCAGGGTCAGCGACAGCTGGCCGTTCCCGCCTTCTGGGTAGACAGCAAGGCGGCAGTGCCCTGAATCGGTAGACCTGAAGCCACCCGTTCGATCTTCGATGCCACTCCGCTCAGCCAGCGAGTTTCCTGTGAGTCCAGAGGCTGAGGCGCTGCAGGACACCTACCAGGACTGTTGCGCGGCCCTGGTGTCGGCCAACCGCTCCCGCGGGATCCTCAAGGCCCAGAACGATCGCCGATCTGCTGGAGCAGACCAACAGGGAACTCGCTGGCACCGATGCCCGGGTGTACCGCCGGATGGCAGACCATCAGCAGCGCTCCAGTGCTGCCCTGGATGACCTCCGGGATCCCCAGCCTGCAGGCCACAGCAACCCAAGGGCCTTGCTGAGCAAGGAGCACCGGATCAAGGGCACCTCCAAGCTCAGGAAGGCTGAACTGGCCAAGGCGGAAGGCGATTGGGAAGCCCTGGTGATCCTGCTGAGCAAGGAGTGGAGAAACTGCTCAAAGCACAGGTGATCTGTGATCAGGAGCGGTGCTCGCGCGCTACCCGGGATTTGAAACCTCGGCCGAGGAAGCAGCAGAATTGGTGGAATTCGCCAGCAATCTGAGGCGGGCCCTCAGGATCCTGCTTGGCTCAGAAAAGCACGAAGAGCGAACAAAACGACCGGCTTGTCTGGCGTTCACACCGCTACCGCCAGCTCCGGAACAAACGCCGCCGGGATCGGCTGCTGCAGCCGCCAGCGAATCGCCATCGGCCGCTCCCCTTCACAGCAGCACCTGTGAGCCGCGCGCCTCGTGGTGGATGGTGCGCTTTTGCGCAGGGTGATGAACAGCAGGTCGCACCTTGTGGCCTGGTGTCAGACCACGCCTTCGCGGTGGATCCAGGGGGCGTGATCGGTGAGCACGCCGTAGCCGCAAGGCTTCTGCGAAGCAGTAGGCGGCTTCGATCTCGGCCCGGCTGTAACGGCCGTGCACGCGCAGCAGGGGCACCGGCAGCGCCCAGGGCAGGGGGTGGAGGCGGTGATCGGCACACCCGGCGCCAGGCTCCGGCCTGCCAGAGCACGGCCTGGTCTTCGTGGCATCGCGATGATGAAGCCCATGACCACCACACCGCCCCCACTGGTGACCTGCGAGGCCGCGAGGCGCTGCCGGCGTTCTCGCAGCGGCTGGTGGAGCGCTACGCCCCCGAGAAGGTGATCCAGTACTCCTGCGCAGAAGCCTGCGGCTACGGTTCCCTGGCGCGTGGTGAGGGGCGCTGGGATTCCGATTTGTGACTAGCACTGGATGATGGTCACGTCAGAGGATGGCTATGCCGCTCAACCCAGCTTGTGTATGCCCTTCGATCAAGGCCACCAGAAGCCACAGCAAGGATTGTGGCTTCTGCCGCATCCACTGAGGTCCTGAGTTGATGGCCGTTCAGCATCAACATCACCTCCGTGGCGGCGTGACCAATTCGTTTGTTACCATCCACGAAGGGATGATTGGTGATGAGTGAAAAACCGAGACAGGCGGCTTTATTGATGATCGTTGGATAAAGATCATCCCCGGCAAAGGTTTGGCGAGGCTGGCTCAGTGCAGCTTCCAGCAGGCCAAGATCTCTCAGTCCTGGTGAGCCGCCGCTGGTGATGATCAGCTGGCGATGAAGCTCCAGCACCTCACCAAGTTGAAGAAAGCGGATCACGCCAGACGACGGTAGAGCTCCTCATTCTTTGAGAGAACTCTCGCAGCGATGGTTTCGAAATCGGCGGAAGGGCGACTGAGCAGATCCCGAATGGCTGCAGCTGCCAGGTCTTCCTGGGGCACGTTCAGTCGACGGGCCGTTTCAGCCAGGGCTCTGGTCTGCTCGTCGCTGAGCTGGATGGCAAAGACCATGGCGACCCTCACTGGCCTGAGCCTAGGTGAAACCCGATGCCAGAGCTCCGAACAGCCCCCTTCTAACCGCCAACCCCGCCGTTATGCCAAGCAACAGCCTGGCAGCCACGCCGCCGGGATCTCCCGTTCCAGCCGCCACCCCGGGAAGGGCCCCGCCATCGGCCGCTCGCCTTGGTGGCGCTGAAGGTTCTATAGGGCCTGGCCTGCTGGCCGCAGGAGGAGGAACCCAGCCTCAGGATGGGTGGAGAATCYSTCKMTKRYMWMGACGTGAGCAAGCAACAGGGCCGCTGGTGCAGCATTGCCGGCGTTGCCGATAGCCAGGCAGATCACTGTCCCGTGTCAATCAGGTTGACGGGTGGCGTCAATCTGGTTGACCGGTAGAGAGTGGTTGTTCGGAAGCCCGCTGGAGCCTGAGATCGCAGCGGGGATCGGGATCGTGACCAGGCTGTCGCGGCGCGTCAATCAAGTTGTGGTTCCGGCGGCCATCTCAAGGCGGGTGGGCCAGTTTTCGTGTCGCCGCAATGCTTCTTTTGGGCAGAGTGGTTGCTGGCCTCGATCGTGACGGCCATGACGTCCGCGTCAATTACGTAGGTGGGTGGCTGGAGACGCTGGAAACCCTTGCGGCCGCTTGCTTCTGCCGGTAGCTCTCGCCCTTGATACCCACGATGTGGCAATGGTGCACCAGCCGGTCCACTGCCGCCACGGTCATCGATCCACTTGGAAAAATCGTGTCCCACTCCCGGAACGGCTGGTTGGAGGTCACCAGCAGGGAGCGGCGCTCGTAGCGGTGGCAGATCAGCTCAAACAGCACTGAGGTTTCCAGCTCGCTGCGCCGTACGTAGCTGATGTCGTCGATCACCAGCAGGGCGTAGCGATCCAGCTTCTGGATTAGGGCTGGGAGCTCAAAGCTGGCCTTGGCCTTCTGCAGCAGCTGCACCAGGGCGGTGGCCGGGAAGAAGCGGCAGGCCTGGTCCTGCTCAATCATCGCCATCGTGATGGCAATGGCCAGGTGGGTCTTGCCCACGCCGCTGGGGCCAAACAGCAGCAGGTTCTCGGCCTGCAGCAGCCAGGTGTGGCTGCGGGAGAGCACCTGCAGCTCCTGCCAGTGCTTGGCCTCGATCTGCTGCTGATCAAACCCGTCGATCCCCTTCTGCCAGGGCAGGTGGGCATCCCGCAGCAGCCGTTGGCGCCGTGCCACCTGACGGTGATCCACTTCCTGCTCGCAGAGTGCATAGAGGAATTGCCCAGGGCTCCAGCCCTCGGCCTCAGCCTGCTGAGCGAGCCGCTGCCAATGGCTGCGGAAGCGGGCGAGCTTGAGCTGTTTGAGCAGCAGCGGCAGCGCCGCTTCCACAGCTGCTGAGCGGGGCACCGGGGAGGAGGTGGTCATAGGAGGCCAGCAGGTGTTGGGGAATGACGGGATCAGGCAGAGCGCTGGGGCGAGGCGGTACGCGGAATCGCTGCTGCAAGAGCGAGAGAGACAGGATTTGACGCTGCTGCGCCTGCTGTAGGAAGGCGAGCACCAGCGCAAATGAGGCCACCCGTACGGCGACATAGAGGGCCTCAACCATGAGCCGGGCTGCCGCGTCACGGTCACCGCTGGCAAGCAGGCGCTGCCAGAAGTTCCACCAGTGCTGGTCGGGGAAGAGGTGGCGCTGGTAGCGGCAATGGAGCAGGGCCCGTGGCTTGGCGCGCAGGCCATCGATCAGGTGCTCCAGATCGATGCACCAGGCCCTCGGGCCATGGCTGCCGGTGCCATAGGCACGGGGCAGCTGGCAGACCCAATCGCTGCCGAGGTAGACGATCAGCCGGTCATGGTGCAGCCGCACCGTGACCTGGCGGCCGATCAGGGTGGGCGGCACCGAGTAGATCACCTGCCGCACCTCGATCGTGCTGGTGCTGCGCACCCGAACGTTGAGCAGCTCGTAGTCCGCAAAACGGAAGGCCGGCAAAGCACCGAGATGCTCGAGTTCCTGCTCGTAGCGCCGCTGCCTGGGGGCGTTGAGGGCGCTGAACACCTCGGCCAGCAGTTCGCCGTATTCGGCCGGCTCGTCGAAATTGCAGCTGCCGCGCAGCAGCAGCTTCTGCTCCAGCCGCCGTTTCACATGGCCGTGCGGTGCCTCGACGATGCCGTTCTCATGGGCCACCCCCCGGTTGTTGCGGCTGGGGCTCAGGCCGTAGTGGGCGCAAAGCGCCTGGTAGCGGGGGGTGATGTCGAGGGCATAGCTGCCATCCCGGTTGCGGCTGGCGGCCGAGAGCCGATCGGTACGCAGTTCCCGCGGCACACCACCACAGGCGGCCAGGGCGTTCTGCAGCCCCTCTGAGAGGGCCACAAAGCTCTCGCCGCCGTGGATCACCTGGCCATAGGCCCAGCCGCTCCAGGCCAGGCGGTAGTGGAACAGCAGATGGGGAAAGGGCTCTCCTCTCAAGGTGATGACGACCCGTTTGACCTTGGTGAAGTCGCAGAAGCCGATCTCTCCGGGCTGATACGCCAGCGGAAACATCACCTCCGGCGTCGGGCCATGCAGCGCCTTCCACTGCTGCACCCGCCGCTGCAGGGTGCGTTTCACCGAACTCAAGTCCTGATCTGGCTTTTGCTCCTGCAGGTGCTCCAGCAAGGTGGTGGGCGTCAGGGCTGGATGCCGCTCCAGCAGCGGCAGCAGCAAAGGCTCCCACACCTCAGCCAGAGGATCTGGTCGGCGCCTACTGCGGGGCTTGGCAGCTTGGGGTTGGAGGCGGCCTGAGTCGATCCGGTGAGCACTGCTCACCGAGATGCCCGCCGCTGCGGCAGCCACCTCCTGGCGGCTGCCGGCTCGTCGTTTGGACATGTACAGCGCAATCTGGTGAGCGTTGAGGGGAGCAGGCATGGCCCGGTGCCCTGCGCATGGCAACCGGATTCAGCTGATCCACTCCAGAGCGGTCAACCTGTTTGGCGCGACCCCTCAACCAGATTGTCGTCGGACAGACGAGCTGGATTGCGAATGCAGGCTCATCGACTGCCGTCCAACGTAGTGGTGGTATCGAATGCCGACGACTCGTAACAACTCAATCGATCGCCTGCCGCCTCGACCGATTCACGAACGCTCGACGGTGGAAACCACTCTTCTTTGCTCGTGTCTGAATCTGCTGGATCATCGCCAGGGTCAATGGGGTACTGGTGTGTGGCTTTCTTCCTCTCCAGGTCTTACGGTTCAGCTTGATCCTCCCCATCCGCCTCTTGGCCTGCTGCGAGCTTTCAGCTTTCATCTGGAGTGATTTCAGCGTGGAACGTTCATACTTCAACCGCTTGGCACGCAGCCGCCTCAATTCGCTGCTCATAGGTGGTTCAGCCTTCCACTCTTTCAGCAAACCAGCAATGGTCGCCTCCCGCTCTTTGATCTTGCGTAGCAAGACGCGCCGCCGGTAACCTCCCACCTGGCGCCGCACGGGGGGTACTCCTTGCAGGCTGGAGAGCTGACCACCAACCTTTCGACCCGCCTGGGAAGCGAACCCAGCTCCGCGAGCTGCCAGGCCAGCAGGGGTGCTGAAAGCTCCACCTGTCCCCGGCACGCGTTCAATTCTGCGACCAAGCGGGGGGAAGCTTCGACCCAGCGCCGAGCCAACGCGGCGCCCCGCAGGGCCTCGCTTCTTGCGCTTCTCGCTTGAGCGAGAGGCAGAGGAAGAGGAAGAGGAAGAATCCTTCCTCAGGCCCCCGCCTGGGCCTGCCTCTCTGCTGAAGGAGAAGATGGGGTCGTTCATGACTGCATCCCCCGCTGGGGCTGCTTCCTGCTCTTCTTCGAAGGCTTGTACGGCTTACCGGTGCGGTAGCACAACCACGTACCGGCGGCGTCTTGGTAAAGATGCTCGCCGTCTATATCGAGAGTGATAAACGAGTCGTTACGGCTAGTTGCTCCGCAGGAGTCGGCAGCGGTGCGCCTGGCAGCAACTCGGTCGGGTGAGAGGCAGTCGTCGTCGTCGTCGAGGTCTTCTTCTTCTTCGAAGGTCGCCATGCTGTAGCTGAGCTTGGCAATCTCGGATTGATCGCATTGCCTGCCGTTCCAGTAGGCGCTGGTAAGGCGAGCGTCTGCTGCAGTAATCGGGTGGTTGCGGTTATTCATGGGTGGCTCAAGGGGTCAAGAGTGAAAGTGGGATAAACAGATGGGAGCCCAGCCCCAGGCCGGGGGGCTGGGGGTGTTACTGAGGTCGGATCGGCCTCCGGGTTAGTTGCCACTGGCCACGCTGAGCGTGAAACACCACCTGGCCAATGAGAGCATCGGCAAGAGCTGCGTCGCAGCCTTCGAAGAAGAAGGTGCCACCTCGCGAACGACACTCGTGGTAGAGCGGCAGTACCTTCTCTTTCATCTCGCTGTTCGCGAGATCGAGAAGTCGAGCGATATTCGCAAGTAGCGGTTCCGCTTGCTTAGTTAGCTCTTCAATCCTGCGCTCATCTGCAGCAACTCTCGCTGCATGCTGCTCTTGGGAGTAGGCAGCCTCAAATTCGCGGTTGGCTTCTTCGAGTTTAGCCTCAGCTTTCTCGGCGAAGGCTTTCTTTACGATGTCCGGCAGATCCAGATCTTCAACAGCTTTGCACTCGGCTAAAGACTTGTTATAACGCTCCGATGCGCGTTCGAGACGAACGCTGCCTTTGGCGATGGCAGAGATTACGCCGATTGATGTTGCAGTAGGGGACATAGAGAGGGGGCGTTCTGTCCTCTTAGTATAGGCAGATTGCAGGGCGATTTCTAGCTAGAATCGACCGAGGCCCACCAAATCTCGAAATCTCAAACACACACATGAGCCATGGCACCCTTCTATACGCACGATCCGGATGACGAGTTGCTGGCCGCAGCAGGCCCAGGCTATGTATATTTGGAATTGCCCGAATACTTGTTAGACCGTCTGAGCCGAGAAGGATTAGACGTGAGTCGCGGGATGATCGGCCCACCGCATCAAATTGAGAGAAGCAAAGCAGAAGTGGCGAAGCATGATGATTGCTACACACCGGAGAACATCTCAGAGACACTGGATCTGCTGGCGCGAAGTACCTGGAAACGGGAGCTTCCGACTAGAGAGTTAATGGAAGCGACGAGAAAGCTAGCTCACGCACCGGGAGCTGATTACTCACCGGAAGAGTGCCGGGAGGCGGCAGCTTATCACTACTACCATGCGATGTACAGCGCGCTGTGCGCGAATTTCTCTGAAGAGTCAGCGATGAGATTGCTGCACAAGGCGCAAGGCGCTGAACACGAGGAAGAGATCTTCGAAGAAGAAGAGATCGATCTAGAGCTCTTCGAAGAAGAGCCAGCCGTAGAGGTGCCCTGGTACTTGCTGAGCAGCTGGTTGAGGCTTGGCTACAGAGAAGGATGGAGAATGGCAGAAGCGTTTGGGACTAAGAGTAAGAGGGGGCTAGCGCCTCACTACATCCGGCGTGTGATCAAGAGAGGGGAGCAGCCGTGAGAGCGCCGTCGCTACAAAGCCGCCACGATGCCCGGCACGCTGGGGCAGGCCCAGGGGGGAGGTACTCAAAACTTGTAGAGCGTTATAACTCAGCGCTGAAGCTGGAAGAAGATCTCACCCTTCGGACGTTCAACAAAGCTCTAACACAGAGCTACCGATCGCTGCTGCCACGTATCACAGGCGAGATCCAGCGCGGTGCTCTCTCCAGAGTTGGCTACAACTTGGAGTTGGCACGTCAACTGCAAGCTTTGTTGCCGCAGGCTGCACCAGATGAGCCAGACCTCTATGAGAAGGGGTTTGAAAAGCTGCTTCGAGAGTCCACCAAGCTCGGCACCGCCCTGGGGGAGTCCCTGCTGCCCCAGGGGGGTGGCGGTCCGCGAGTCTCCGCTCTTGCAGTCGGTGTGCCGCTGGAATCGGCTGTAGCAATGGCCAGGGAGTCAAGGCGCTATCTGCAGCGCCATGGCGAAGAGTTCGCTAATACCGCAGCGGAGCTGCTCACCAGCGGCATCCTCGAAGGGCGCAGCAATCAAGAGATCGAGAGAGTGCTTCGATCTCGCCTTGACGTGGTGAAAAACGCAGCGGAGGTGATCGTTCGCACTGAGAGCATCCGCGCTTACTCCGCAGCGCGGCACGACCGGTTCAAGGCTGCTGGAATTGATTACGTGCAGTACTGGGCGACGGCAGATGATCGAACTTGCCCGATCTGCAGACCCAGGGCGGGGTTGAAGTATCGAGTCGGCGAGCTGCAACTGCCAGTGCATCCTCGCTGCAGATGTACGTCAACACCGTGGGTGGAGAAGATAGCTAGAGCGCACCGGAAGGAGGTGCTGAGCGAGGAGTGACCCACTAACTCTGCTAACAACTCAGCACCGAAAAAGGGGGCAGCAAACTAAAGCGAGGGTTTCGAGGGGGTGCACTCCCCTGCCGCCAACCAATGGTCTGCCGCCTGTCTTGAGTGTACCACCTAAACGGACTTAGCGCAACTATGGATCAACCCGATTTCGCCACTCATTTCGCAGCGGCCAAACAAAGAGCGGTAAACCGCCTTGCGGCTTGGTTAGAAGCTCGCTTTGTTGAAGAGATGTCCGATCCCAAGTGGAGATGGACTGACGATGAGCTTAGAGACATCGTTGACACCGGGAGGCTTCGAGCCTCTCTACAAGTGAACATCACACGCAACGGCATCGACTTCACCTGGCCAGTGGAGTACGCGAAGCACGTTCACGAGGGCGCTGTGCTGCGGAGCGGGAGGCGACTGCCGGGTAGACCCTGGACGGCGGCGCCGATGGTTGAAGCAGCGGCGCGGTTCGGTGAGTTTCTAGAAGAGGAGATGGGTCGGGGGTGACTCGCACCGGTGGGAGAGCTGGCCGCTGGAGCTGGCCCAGGGGG
>NZ_JADEWP010000086.1:0-9936 GCF_015207535.1 Cyanobium sp. LEGE 06143
GCCCTGCTGCCCCTGCCGCTGGAGCGGGCCCTGCGCAGCGCCTACCAGGGCATCAGCCCGGCCCTGGCCCGCCAGCTCGCCCCGCCGCAGTGGCTGCAGCAACCTGTGACCGAGCTGCAGAGTCACCAGTGGGAGCTGCTCTGGCAGCGCTGGCAGCTCTGGCTGGCGGCGGTGGAGGCCGAGCGCTTCTGCTGGCAGGGCGACGCCGAGGGCTACCGCTGCTGGAGCGCCGAGCCCCATGCGCTGCCACCAGCCGGCGCCGCGATGCCGATCAACCGCGCTCTGGCTGCGTTCTATGGCCGCGCCCTGGCCCAGCAGAGCCTGCGCCAGCAGCGCAGGCAGCTGCAGCAGCAGCTGGAGCGGCTGCTGGGGCGCGAGCAGCAGCAGGCCGGCAGCCAGCAGGCCCTGCTCGATGCCGTACCGGAGAGCGACGCCCTGCAGCTGCAGGCCGATGCCCTGCTGAGCCAGTTCCAGCCCAGCCGCAGCTGCATCGACACCGCCCAGAAGCTCTACCGCCAGGCCCGCAGGCGACGCCGCTCCGTGGCGGCCATCCAGGAGCGGCTGGCCTGGCACGGGCAGCGCCTGGCCTGGCTGGAGGCCAGCCTCACCTACCTCGACCAGGCGGAGGATCTCGAGGCGATCCAGGGCCTGGGCCGGGATCTGGAGGAACACCTCCACCCCGGCGGCAGACCAGCCCGGCAGTCCCGGCGGGGCAGCGGCCAGGGTCGGGAGGGCCAGCCCCAGCCCCTCGAGCTGATCAGCCCGGGGGGACTCACGCTCCAGGTGGGCCGCAACCACCGCCAGAACGAGTGGATCGCCTTTCGCCAGGCCCGGCGCGGCGACCTCTGGTTCCATGCCCAGGAGCTACCGGGCAGCCACGTGGTGCTGCGCAGTTCGGCGGCAGCGGCGGGGGAGGAGGATCTGCAGACTGCGGCCGATCTGGCAGCCCACTTCAGCCGCGGGCGGGGCAACCGCCGCGTGCCTGTGCTGATGGTGCCCACGGCAGAGCTGCAGCGGATTCCGGGCGCCGCCCCCGGCACGGTGCGGCATCGCGGCGGCAGCCTGCTCTGGGGGGAACCGGAGCGGGCTCTTAGCCTGCTGTCAGCACGGCAACCATGACGGACACCTCCCCCCAGGATCCCGGCCGTGCCGGGCCACCGCCCCCGATCCGGATCGAGGTCGGTCGGGGTGCGCGGGAACCCCGYCCCGCCACGCCCAGCGGCGCCCTTGCTGGCGAGGAGTTCCCAGGCGAAGTGGAGATGAGCCTGGTGGACCACATCGAGGAGCTGCGGCGCCGGGTGCTGCGGGCCCTGCTGGCCCTGCTGGCGGGGGCGGCCCTGTGTCTGGTGTTCGTCAAACCGCTGGTGCGGCTCCTGGAGATGCCGGCCGAGGGCATCCGCTTCCTGCAGCTGGCGCCGGGCGAGTTTCTGTTCGTGTCTCTGAAGGTGGCGGGCTACGCCGGGCTCACCCTGGCCCTCCCCTACGTGCTCTACGAGGGCCTGGCCTTCGTGCTGCCGGGCCTGAACCGGCGGGAACGGCGGCTGGTAGCGCCGGCGGTGGCGGGCTCGGCGGTGCTGTTCGCCGCCGGGCTGGCCTTTGCCTGGTGGGCTCTGGTGCCGGCCGCCCTGCGCTTTCTGGTGAGCTATGGCGCCGATGTGGTGGAGCCGAGCTGGTCGATCGAGCGCTACCTCGACTTCGTGCTGCTGCTGATGGTGGCCACCGGCCTGGCCTTCCAGCTGCCGGTGCTGCAGCTGCTGCTGGGCGCCCTTGGGCTGGTGCGCTCCGGCGCCATGCTCTCGGGCTGGCGCTGGGTGGTGCTGCTGGCGGCCCTGGCTGGAGCGGTGCTCACCCCCTCCACCGATCCGGTCACGATGCTGCTGCTCACCGGCGCCATCAGCGCCCTGTATCTGGTGGGCGTGGGCCTGGTGGCCTTCAGCGAGCGGCTTCGGGCCTGGCCGGCCGGGGCCCAGCCCCTTGGCTCGGAGGAGGCCTGAGCTCAGAGAAAGAACTCACTGGCCCGCTCTGGCGGCAACTCCAGGGCCAGGCCCAGGGCCCGACCCAGTCTGGGCTTATCGGAGGTGGTCTCCAGCCAGGCCCTCACCTGGCCCGCCACGCCCAGCCCATTCAGCAGCCCCGTGAGCTCCTCCAGCTTGGCCGCGTAGGCCTCGGCAGAGAGCGGGAACGACTGCTGTTCCAGATAGGCCCACATCACCTGGAGATAGAGACGGCCGCGGCGCTGCACCAGCTGCAGGTCGTAGCTGGCCTGCCAGCGCCGGCGCAGCAGGCCGAGCAGCTCCTCGGCGCTGAGGGGAGACGAAGGATCCACAACCACAGACGCTCAGGCCCCTATGCCAGTACCAGGGAATCCGGGCCGAGCCAGAAATCCGCAACGGGTTGTTGCAGAGCCCCCGCCAGGGCCCATGGTCAGCCCGGCTCAGGTGGAGCCAGGTCTTAGGGTGGCCGCCACGTTGCTGTGGCTTCCAGGCCGCCCTGTATGACCCAGATGCCAGCGAGTGCTTCGAGCGGTGATGTGCCCGGCATGGGCCGTCGGCAGTTCATGAACCTSMYGRSCKTNGGCYCYCKSANGSGCNSTRSCCSKYGGWSMRCTNCTWCMYKSYGSYCAANKRCYKCMKKCMGYSSWRGGSSSMCSKCMGYSRWGGNNGRGCWCSKCNMKCCMRKSACSRGCNKCGGCWRKCYCRKCACCSRCARSGRMKGGSWCMGCASCCNYRRKGMAGGGKMYCRMRGSCKRKYSCANSKRYCTSAWSGKSGAKSSCRMCKACSYSATCGNGSAGNNNNGGCRWCRAYGCCATCKGCASCYANNTGGNCWKCRWKGYSMYCTGSAMCSRCNNGGSCWGNNCRWGKTSMYCTGSMMCKGCSRCSRSWMCMAGTWCRWCNGCCNCCNGSCAYGGNNSTSCSAGKACNGRCKCCMCNCKSCMTGGYSSTGNGMSSAYSKGYYCSYCKMWSMCKRSMMCKKGYYCMTGWGYCMGTSGANMGAMRMCRACKTSYKMMWSRGCSASWRGMCCKRRWSCGACTTCCGAAACGGCGACAAGCCCTGGTGGGCCTGATCCGCTTTCCCCGTTCGCCCCTGTCGCCCCACCCCTGATGCGCCGCTCCCTCTCCCTGCTGCTCGGTTGCCTTCTCAGCGTCACCGTGCTGCTCGGTGCCGCTTCCCCCAGCTGGGCCTACCCCTTCTGGGCTCAACAGAATTACGACAGCCCCCGTGAAGCCACGGGCAAGCTGGTCTGCGCCAACTGCCACCTGGCCAAGAAGGCCACCCGCATCGAACTTCCCCAGGCCGTCTTCCCCGACACGGTGTTCAAGGCCGTGGTGGAGATTCCCTACGACACCTCGGTGCAACAGCTGTCCGGCGATGGCAGCGGCACCGGCCTCAATGTGGGCGCCGTGGTGATGCTGCCCGATGGTTTCACCCTGGCCCCCCAGGATCGCCTCAGTGAGGAGCTCAAGGAGGAAACGGCGGGCATCTACTACACCCAGTACTCCGACGACCAGCCCAACATCCTGCTCGTGGGTCCTCTGCCTGGCGACCAGCACCAGGAGATCGTCTTCCCCCTGCTCTCCCCCGATCCGGCCCAGGACAGCAGCATCCACTTCGGCAAATACCAGCTGCACGTGGGTGGCAACCGTGGCCGCGGCCAGGTGTATCCCACCGGTGAGAAGTCGAACAACACGATCTTCAACGCCACGGCCGCCGGTACCGTCTCTGCTGTCACTCCCGCCGACGGCGGCGCCACCGTGGTGGAGATCACCACGGCAGACGGCTCCGTGATCAGCGAAACCATTCCAGCCGGTCCGACCGTGACCGCCGCCGTCGGTGAGACCGTGGCGGCCGGCGCAGCGCTCACCAACGACCCCAACGTGGGTGGCTTCGGCCAGATCGACACCGAGGTGGTGCTTCAGGATCCCGTGCGGATCTACGGCCTGCTGGCGTTCTTCGCGGCCATTGCCGTGGCCCAGATCTTCCTCGTGCTGAAGAAGCGCCAGGTGGAGCGAGTGCAGGCCGCCGAAGGCATTGTCTGAGCTGGTTGGCGCCGAGCCCCTCGTCACGCCCTTGAACGTGCTTCTTGTGTTCACCTCCCCGGGGCCCCTGGTGTTCCAGCTGGGCCCCCTTTCCGTGCGCTGGTACGGCCTGCTGATCGCCCTGGCGGTGCTGGCGGGCCTCAGCCTGGCCACCCGGCTGGGCCGGCTGCGCGGCATTGAGCCCACCCTGATCGCCGACCTGCTGCCCCTGCTGGTGCTGGGAGCCGTGATCGGCGCCAGGATCTATTACGTGCTGCTCGAATGGCGCCAGTACGAGGACAACTGGGTTGAGGCCCTGGCGATCTGGCGGGGCGGCATTGCCATCCACGGTGCCCTGATCGGCGGCGGCCTCACCACCGTGCTCTATTGCCGGTGGCGGCGCCAGCCGTTCTGGCCCCTGCTGGATGTGCTGATGCCGGCCGTGGCCCTGGGCCAGGCGATCGGTCGCTGGGGCAACTTCTTCAATTCCGAGGCCTTCGGCCTGCCCACCGACCTGCCCTGGAAGCTGCAGATCCCCCTCGCCAACCGGCCCACGGAATTCCTGGATCAGGTGGATTTCCATCCCACCTTCCTCTACGAATCGCTCTGGAACGTGGGCGTGTGTGTGCTGCTGCTGGTGCTGTTCCGCCAGGGCCAGAAGGGCCGCATCTCCCTGCCGGCCGGCAGCCTCAGCTGCATCTACCTGATGGCCTACAGCGCCGGCAGGGTGTGGATCGAGGGCCTGCGCATCGACCCGCTCTGTCTGTTCTCCCAGCCGCCCTTCTGCGAGGGCGGTCTGCGCATGGCCCAGGTGGTGAGCCTGCTGCTGATCGTGCTGGGTGGCCTGGGCCTGTGGTGGCTCTACGGCCGCCAGCGCCGCCTGCCTGACCCCAGCGGGGTGGTGCAGTGACACCACGCGTCTCGATCGTGGGGGCCGGCCCCGGCGCCGTGGACCTGCTCACCCTCAGGGCGTTGCGGGCCATCGAGCAGGCCGAGGTGCTGGTGTGGACCGACTCGCTGGTGAGCCC
This sequence comes from Cyanobium sp. LEGE 06143, assembly GCF_015207535.1. Taxonomy (NCBI): domain Bacteria; kingdom Bacillati; phylum Cyanobacteriota; class Cyanophyceae; order Synechococcales; family Prochlorococcaceae; genus Cyanobium; species Cyanobium sp. LEGE 06143. Next base: position 5,046 of record NZ_JADEWP010000086.1, read on the forward strand.
CGAGATCGCGGCCCTGGCACCCGAAGGCTGCGAACGCATCCGCACCAGCACCCTCACCCTGGAGCAGGTGATGGCGCTGGTGCAGGAGCGGGCCGCAGCAGGCAAGCAGGTGGTGCGCCTGCACGATGGCGATCCCTGCCTCTATGGCGCCCTGCACGAGCAGATCTGCCGCCTGGCCGATGCTGAACTGGCCGTGGAGGTGGTGCCCGGCCTCAGCGCCTATCAGGCCACAGCCGCAGCCCTGCAGCAGGAGCTCACCATTCCCGGCCTGGTGCAGACGATCGTGCTCGGGCGCGCCGGCGGACGCACCGGCGTTCCCGAGAAGGAATCCCTGGGCCGGCTGGCGGCCCTGGGGGCCTCACTCTGCCTCTACCTCAGTGCCCGCCACGTTCAGGAGGTGCAGCAGGAGCTGCTGCTGCACTACCCCCCGGACACCCCCGTGGCGATCGGCTACAGGGTGAGCTGGCCGGACCAGTGGCTGCAGGTGGTGCCGCTCACGGCCATGGCCCAGGCCAGTGAGGAGCGGGGCCTGATCCGCACCACGCTCTACGTGGTGAGTCCGGCCCTGGCTGCCAATGCCGAGGCCCGCTCCAAGCTGTACTCAGCCAGCCACCACCACCTCTTCCGCGGCGGAGCCTGAGGCTGCGGCGGGGCCTGAAGCCTCGGCCGTGCCGTGCAGCTCCCGCTCCAGCCTGGCCCGATCGAAGCCGCAGCCCAGCCGCGCCACGATCTGCTCCAGGTCGCGGGCGGCATTGCCCAGGCAGCAGCTGCCGCCGGGGGAGGGCGTCACATTGAACACCAGCCCGGGGCGGGCGGGGATGCTGGCCTCCCCGAGCAGCAGGCGGCGCTGGCGCTTGTCGATCAGCTGGGGACGCACCCCGCCGTAGCCCTCGGCAAAGCGCAGGTCATCGAGCTGCATGCCCGGCACGATCTTGCGGGCATCGGCAAGGAACAGGCGCCGCCGCAGCCAGGGCACCTCGAACAACAGATTCCTGAGGATGTAGCGGCGGATGTCGCCCACCCGCAGCAGCTGCCAGGCCACCGCCAGCACGGCCCAGTCCAGGCGCAGCACCTTGAGGAACTCCCAGAAGGAGGCCAGGCGGTAGCGCTCCAGCAGCGGCAGCGGCAGGGCCGTGGGGCCGAAACGGGTCTTGCCCGGAGCCCGCACATCCGGATCGCCGTGGATGGCCGCGAAGGGAAGTTTGTCGTTCTGAACGGTGTAGACCTTGCCGTTGAGCAGATCTGGGGTGAAGTAAAAGCTGCCGGCCACCGGCAGGCAGGAGTACTCCAGGCCGTAGCCCATCTGCTGAGCCATCAGCAGGCTGTGGGCCCCGGCGTTCACCACCACATGGCGGGCCCACAGCTGCCGTTCCGCCTGGTCTGCCGCCGCAGAGCAGCCCGGGGTGGGGGTGAGCAGCACCCCGAAGCCCTCCCCCTCGGGCGTGATCGCCGCCACGGTGGTGCCCAGCTGGAGCTCCAGCTGGCGTTCGCTGCCCGCCACCGCAGCGCGGGCTTCGGCCACGAAGGAGGCCGAGAGGGCCTCGTAGTCGACAGCGGTGTAGCTGCCGCGAATGCCGATCGCCGCCAGCTCTTCAGGGCGCGGCTGGCCGTTCAGCAGGGCGACCCTGGGCTCCCAGGCCGCGATCGCTTCGGCATCCAGCAGCTCCATGGCCGGGAAATGGGGCGAGAAGCGCTGGAAGCGCGCCCGCAACAGGGCGCACTCCTCGCTCCCCACCCCGAGCACCATCTTGGGTGTGCGGAACACGCAGCGCTCCCGGCTGGCGGGATCGAGCAGCTCGGCGTAGCGCACGATCATCTCGGCGGTGCGCTTCACCTTCAGGGCCTTCTCCAGGCTGTAGTTGGTCTCGATGTCGCCGCAGTGGATCGTCTGGCTGTTGTTGGTGGCGCGGGAGTTGACCCTGGCCAGGGCGTCGTAGCGCTCCACCAGGGCCACCCGGCCCAGGTCGGTGTAGCGGGCAAGCTCGAACAGCAGGGCCGTGCCGCACACCCCTCCGCCCACGATCAGCACATCCACGCTGGCGTCACTGGAGCGGGGAGCCTGCTCAGCTGCCGGGCCTGCGGCAGTGTGCGGGAACTGAGGGGCGCTGCTCACAGGCACATTGGAACGGCCCACCATTTTGGCTGATACCAGCAGGCACAGGATTGGCCGATGCCGGCAGAGACAGGTTCCGGCGGTGTTTTAAGCTCCCAGGACGGAACCGGATCCGCAGGGTCAAGGCCGAATCAACGGGCGATTAGCACAGCGGTAGCGCACTTCCTTCACACGGAAGGGGTCACTGGTTCGAGTCCAGTATCGCCCATGTCAGCGAGCCCCCAAGCGGGGGCTTAGGACTGAAAGGCTCCGTGGGCTGCCGTCACCACCGGTGCATCACTGGGGCACCAGTGGTGACAGTTGGCAGCCATTCCCTGCAGAATCTCCACCATTCTGGTTCCGGGGCTGAATCGGCGCCCCTGCCCGCCGCCCTACCTGGATCCCTCGCTGACATGAGCGCAGACCCCATGTCCGATCTGCAACGGCTGGCCTCATGCCTGCAGCAGGCCAGGCTGAGCCAGGGGCTGAGCCTCGAAGATCTGGCCGACCGCCTGCACATGGGCCGTGAGCAACTGCAGAGCCTGGAGAATGCCGATTCCGACAGCCTGCCCGAACCGGTGTTCGTGATCGCCCAGGCCAGGCGGGTGGCCTCGGCCCTCGGCGTGTCGATCGATCCTGAGATCCAGGCGCTGCGGGTCAGCCTTCAGGGCCGAAAACCCGCTCCGCAGCCGGCCGAAGCGTCCAGCACCCCAGCCCAACCGCAGGCGATGACTTCAGCCCCCAGCCGGTCCAGCCAGGCAGCCCGATGGCCCCTGCCCCTGGCCGCCGCAGGGCTGCTGGTCGCGCTCGGCGCCGTTGGGCTGGTCGGCTACCAGAGGCTGGTGGCGCCTGACGGCGGCAGCGGCAGCACCGCCCTGGCCCCAGCCAGCACGCCGCAACCAGCTGCCGCCTCGGCCCCAGAAAGCGCTGTCGGCGGCCCAGCACAGGCGCTGGAACCCTCAGGCGCCAGCGGTGCCGGCTCCGGCCAACTGCTGCTGCGGGCCGAGCAACCGAGCTGGCTGGAAGTGCGCAGCGCCGACGGAACCACCCTCTTCCGCGGCACTCTGGAGGGGGAGCAGTCCTTCCCGCTTGAGGCGGACCTGCAGGTGCTGGCCGGCCGGCCAGACCTGGTGGAAGTGGTGCCGCCAGGCCAGCCCAGACGCCTGCTGGGCACGATCGAGCAGGTGCGCTGGCAGCGCTTCAGGGCTCCCTCACCCTGAGTTCCAGCCCGCAGGCTTCCGCCACCACCTCACTGCAGGAGCGCAGGCTCCAGCGCTCCAGGCTCAGATCGATGGCCGGCTCTCGAGGCTCGGGAGCATGGGGCACCAGCTCCAGGTCGAGCACCCCAGCCGCGGCCGGATGCACGCGGATGGCGGCGATGCCCGCCGCGGGCCGGCGATCGAGGGCAGCGGCCAGCCTCAGCAACAGGGCCATGGAGAACACCATGCTGCGCTGATCGCGCTCCTCGATCAGCTGCCACGACTCATGGCGCTTCTTCGGCAGGCTGCGGCGGTGATAGCGGGCCATGGCCGCCACCATCAGGTGCTCCGCCTGGGAGAACCCCAGCAGTTCGCCGTGGCGGATCAGATACCAGGTGTGCTTGTGATAGGCGGAGATGTTGATGCTCTTGCCGCAGGTGTGCAGCTGGGCCGCGGCCCAGAGCAGTTCACGCCCAGCGCCGCTGTCGTGATGGAGCAGGCCCTTGCCCTGGTCGTAGAGGCTGAGGGCGTGGCCCGCCACCCGATCGGCCCGCTCCCGGTCGATGCCATAGCTCTGGGCCAGGTGCAGCACGGTGCGCTCGCGGATCGTGCTCTGGAAGCTGAAGCGATCGCCCAGGATCTGGTTGCGCAGCATCCAGTCCACAATCAAGCCCTCCCGCAGGGCCCGGTCGCACACCACCAGCTCGGGAGCACCGACCATCTCCATGGCGGTCTGCAGGATCAGGGAGCCGGGCACGATGATCTCGGCGCGGCGCTCGTTGATGGCCGAGAGCTCACGGCGCTGCTCCGGGGTCATCGCCACCAGGGCCTCAACGAGCTCATCGATGCGCTGCTTGGGCAACCGGTAGCCCTGCAGCTTGAGAGGTGGCTTGGCTTCTGCCACCGCCGCCAGGGAGGCCAGGGCCATCGCCGTGCCACTGGTGCCCACCAGCCGGGGCTGCTCGCCAGGCTGCAGGGCCCGCTTCAATTCGGACACGGCCGGGTCCAGCGCCCCCTGGATGTAGGCCTTCAGGAAGCGCTGCCGCTCCAGGGGAAGGGGCTCCTGCTGGCAGAACTCCCGCTGCAGCCGCACAGCGCCGATGCGGGTGCTGGTGAGCACCCGGGCGTCGCGGCCGTCACCGAGCACCAGTTCGGTGGAGCCACCGCCGATGTCGAGGATCATGTGGGGCTGCTCGCCGAAGCCCATCCCCGAGAGCACCCCCAGGTAGATCAGACGGGCCTCCTCCGGGCCGCTCACCAGATCCACCGACAGGCCCAGCTGGTCGTAGAGGGCCTGCACGAAGTCGCGGCCATTGGGCGCTTCGCGCACGGCGCTGGTGGCCGCCGTGACGATCTGCTCCACCTGGTGGCTCTCGGCCAGCTCCTTGTCGTGACGCAGGGTGCGGAAGGCCCGCTCGATCGAGGCAGGGCTGAGATCACCGGAGTCGGGGTCGCGCTCGCCCAGACGGGTGGTGGCCTTTTCGGCCAGCAGCACCGAGAAGCTGCGCAGCTCCTCATCCACCTCGGCGATCAGCAGATGGATCGAGTTGGTGCCGATGTCGATGGCCGCGACCCGGCGTCGATCGGGGCGCTGGGAGGG
>NZ_JADEWP010000090.1:0-9626 GCF_015207535.1 Cyanobium sp. LEGE 06143
GCGCCGAGCTGCGCCAGCTGATCGGCCAGGCCGGGGTGGAGGTGGTGCACCGCGACCACATGGCCCTGGTTGGTGAGGCCGCGGTCGGTCACCGCGATCGCTCTACGATCCGGCCCAGCTCGTAGTTCCAGCGGCCATGCGCTTCAGCGACCTGCTCGGCCTCCTGAGCGATGTGCAGGCCGCCGGTGGTGCAGGGGCCGTGGCCCACCACCTGGCAGGCGACCCCGGCATCGAGGGGGCCGCCGCCCTCGACCAGGCCGGTGCCGCCCAGATCTGCTTCCTCGAACCGGGCCACGCGCTCAGCGCAGCCCTGGATGGCTGCAACGCCGCCGCCGTGCTGCTCCCCGCGCGGGGCGAGGAGGCCCAGGCTCTGCAGGAGCTGGCCAGTGCACGCGGCCTGGCCTGGGTGGCCCTGCCCGACCCGCGGCTGGGCTTCGCCGAGGTACTGGAGGCGCTGTTTCCTCCCGCCCCCCTGCCGGCGGGCGTGGCCCCCAGCGCCGTGGTGGACCCAACAGCGCAGCTGGGGCTCGGCAGCCACATCGGCGCGAACGTGGTGGTGGGGGCCAGGGCCGCGATCGGGCCCCACTGCTGCCTGCACCCTTCCGTGGTGCTCTACGACGACGTGGAGCTGGCCGAGGGCTGCACGCTGCACGCCGGCGCGGTGCTCCATGCCGGCACGCGCCTTGGCCGGGGCTGCGTGGTGCACGCCAACGCCGTGATCGGCAGCGAGGGCTTCGGCTTCGTGCCCACCGCCGCCGGCTGGCGCAAGATGCCCCAGACCGGCCGGGTGGTGCTGGAAGACGGCGTGGAGGTGGGCTGCGGCAGCACCATCGACCGCCCCACGGTGGGCGAAACCCGCATCGGCGCCGGCACCAAGATCGACAACCTGGTGCACATCGGCCATGGCGTGACCACGGGCCGGGGCTGTGCCCTGGCCGCCCAGGTGGGGATCGCCGGCGGAGCGCGCCTGGGGGACGGCGTGATCCTCGCCGGCCAGGTGGGGCTGGCCAACCGGGCCGTGATGGGCAACGGGGCGATCGCCTCCTCGAAGTCTGGGATCCACGGCAGCGTGGCCGCCGGCGAGGTGGTGAGCGGCTATCCCGCCATCCCCAACCGGCTGTGGCTGCGCTGTTCGGCGGCCTTCAGCAAGCTGCCCGAACTCAGCCGCCAGCTGCGGCAGCTGGAGAAGCGTCTGGGCGCGCAGGAGCAGTCCGGGGGGCAGCGCTGAGGCCGACGCGTAGCCTCACGCTCCAGGCTCGATTGCCTCCCCTGATGACCTCCCGCCACCGGATCACCCTGCTCGCCGGCGACGGCATCGGGCCGGAGATCCTGGCCGTCGCCCGCCAGCTGCTCGACGCGGTGAGCCTCCGGCACGGCTTCAGCCTCGACTACGACGAGCAGCCGATCGGCGGCGCCGCGATCGACAGCTGCGGCGTTCCCTTGCCGGAGAGCACCCTGGAGGCCTGCCGGGCCAGTGATGCCGTGCTGATGGCCGCCATCGGCTCGCCCCAGTACGACAGCCTGCCGCGCCAGCAGCGTCCTGAAACCGGCCTGCTGGGCCTGCGGGCCGGCCTGGGGCTGTTCGCCAATCTGCGGCCGGTGAAGATCCTGCCCGCCCTGATCGAGGCCAGCAGCCTGCGGCGCGAGGTGGTGGAGGGGGTGGATCTGATCGTGGTGCGGGAACTCACCAGCGGCATCTACTTCGGCAGCCCCAAGGGACGCGTCGAGACCGACGCCGGCGTGCGCGCCTTCAACACCATGGCCTACAGCGACCACGAGATCGACCGCATCGCCAAGGTGGGCTTCGAGCTGGCCAAGGAGCGCAGCGGCCGGCTCTGCAGCGTGGACAAGGCCAATGTGCTGGATGTGTCGCAGCTGTGGCGCGAGCGGGTGGAGAGCCTCCAGGCCAGCGCCTATCCGGAGGTGGCTCTCAGCCACCTGTACGTGGACAACGCCGCCATGCAGCTGGTGCGCCAGCCGCGCCAGTTCGACGTGCTGCTCACCGGCAACCTGTTCGGCGACATCCTCAGCGATGAGGCGGCGATGCTGAGTGGCTCGATCGGCATGCTGCCCTCGGCCTCCCTGGGCAGTGACGGGCCGGGCCTGTTTGAGCCGATCCATGGCTCCGCCCCGGACATCGCCGGCCAGGACAGGGCCAACCCGATGGCGATGGTGCTGAGCGCCGCCATGATGCTGCGGGTGGGCCTGCAGCAGGAGGTCGCCGCCGCCGCCCTGGAGAGCGCTGTGGATCTGGTGCTGGCCCGGGGGTATCGCACCGGCGACCTGATGGCCCCCGGCTGCACCGAGCTGGGCTGCGCCGCCATGGCCGACCAGCTGCTGGCCGCCCTGGAGGGCTGAACCGGCAGCCAACCGGGCCAGCCGGCTGGCCAGGCAACGTTCCATGGGGCTTGGCTGGGCCTGGGGGGGCGACCTGTCAAACTCAGCCGGAGTTTCACTGATCCCCGCGCATGTCGAAGCGTCATCCGGTTGTTGCTGTCACCGGGTCGTCCGGCGCGGGCACCAGCACTGTGAAGCGGGCTTTCGAGACCATCTTCCAGCGCGAGGGCATCACCCCGGCCGTGGTGGAGGGCGACAGCTACCACCGCTATGAGCGCGGGCCGATGAAAGAGGCCATGGCTGCGGCGATGGCGAGTGGTGAGAACTTCTCCCACTTCGGTCCGGAGGCCAATCTCTTCGACAAGCTCGAGGAGCTGTTCCGCAGCTATGGCGAAACCGGTGGCGGTCAGAAGCGCTACTACCTCCACTCCGTGGAAGAGGCCGCCGAGCACAACGGCCGCCTGGGCGTCAACCTCGATCCGGGTCAGTTCACCCCGTGGGAGCCGATTCCCGCCTCCACCGATCTGCTGTTCTATGAGGGGCTGCACGGCGGCGTCGTGGGCGATGGCTACGACGTGGCCGCCCTGGTGGACCTGTTGGTGGGCGTGGTGCCGATCACCAACCTGGAATGGATCCAGAAGATTTCCCGCGACAGCGCCGAGCGTGGCTATTCGGCCGAGGCGATCGTGGACACGATCCTGCGCCGCATGCCGGACTACATCAACCACATCTGCCCCCAATTCAGCCTCACCGACATCAACTTCCAGCGGGTTCCCACGGTGGACACCTCGAACCCGTTCAAGATCCGCAACATCCCCACCCCGGATGAGAGCTTCGTGATCATCCACTTCCGCAAGGGTGCCCGGGAGAAGTGGGGGATCGACTTCACCTACCTGCTCGACATGATCCACGACTCCTTCATGTCCAGCCCCACCTCGATCGTGGTGAACGGCGGCAAGATGGGCTTCGCCATGGAGCTGATCCTCACCCCGATCATCCACCGCATGATCGAGGTGAAAAAGGCCGCAGCCTGAGCTGGCCAGCAACGGCTGCATCCGCATAACGGCAACAGCGCTTATGCTGTGCTGAGCAATCTGGAGGCGGTGAGACCATTAGCAACGCCCCATCCGGACCACTCTGTCCTTCCTTTCTGATCCCTGGAGCGTCTGCCTCTCCCGGATTGAATCTGCGTCTGGATCGCATCAACAGCCAGCAGGTGGTGCTGCTGGCCCGACGGGCTCTGTTCAGCTACATGGAGCGCTGCCCCGGCGGCCCTGATCCCTGCGGCGTGGTGCTCCAGGCCGAGCGGGGACGCGTGGTGCTGGAGATGCCGGTGTTGCTGCCTGATGAGCAGTTCATTCCGATCGAGCTGATCCGGGGCCGGCTCACCCGGGGCGGAGGCAGCCGCCTGCGCTGGGCCAGGCCCAGCTGAATCCCCAGCCATGGCGCCCCTCCTGTCCAACCTCACGGCACCGGCCCCCTCACCGCCGGAACTCTGGCTGTGGGGAGCCTTTGTGCTGGGGGCCTGTGTTGGCAGYTTTCTGAATGTGGTGGTGTGGCGMCTGCCCCGGGAAGAATCCCTGCTGAGCCCCCCGAGTCACTGCCCCCGCTGCGGCACCCGTCTGGCCTGGTTCGAGAACATCCCGCTGCTGAGCTGGCTTGGGCTGGGCGCTCGTTGCCGCCACTGCCATAGCCGGATCCCAGTCCGCTATCCCCTGGTGGAGCTGCTCACCGCCGGGCTCTGGGTGGCAGCGGTGCTGGCCGTGCCCAGCGCCATGGGGCCTGAACCGCTGGCCTGGGGGAGGGTGCTGGCCGGCTGGCTGCTGCTCAGCTGGCTGATTCCCCTCACCCTGATCGACCTGGATCGGCTCTGGCTGCCCGAACCGCTCTGCCGCTTCGGACTGCTGCTGGGTCTGGCCGCCACGGCCCTGCTCGGCCTGGCCCAGGGGGGGGCAGTGGGCCGGGCCCTGGTGCTGAACCATCTGCTGGCCGCCGGGCTGGGGCTGCTGGGTTTTGAGGCGATGAGCGCCCTCGCTGAACGAGTGGTCGGCCAACCGGCCCTTGGCCTGGGCGATGCCAAGCTCGCTGCCCTGCTGGGCGCCTGGCTGGGGCTGGGCGGCCTGGGGATCACCGTGGCGCTGGCCGTGGGCTCTGGCGCCCTGGTGGGGCTGGCCGGTCGGCTCAGCGGCCGGCTGGCCCGCCACGATCCAATGCCCTTCGGCCCCTTTCTGGCCAGCGGCGGGGCCGGGGTGTGGCTGCTGGGCAACGGCTTCTGGATCGAACTGCTGGGGCGCTGGGGTCTGGTGGGAGCTGGCTGATCGGCAAGCGCCTTAAATGGTTCCTCCAGCCCGATGCGTCTCGCCCTGCGCCGATGTCCCTGTTCGACTGGTTCGCCGATCGCCGCAAGCCGCCGCCGGTGGTGCGCGTCACCCAGGAGCCGGAGGAGGGGGATGGCCTCTGGAGCAAGTGCCCGGACTGCGGCTTGGTGGTGTACCGCAAGGACCTGATCGCCAATGCCAGTGTCTGCAAGGGCTGCGGCCACCATCACCGCATCCACAGCGAGGAGCGCATCCGCCTGATTGCCGATCCGGGCAGCTTCGAGCAGCTCGATGCCGATGTGGCCCCCACCGACCCCCTCGCCTTCAAGGATCGGCGCAGCTACACCGACCGGCTGCGCGACTGCCAGCAGAACACCGGCCTGCGCGATGCCGTGGTCACCGGTCTGTGCCGCAGCAGCGACCTGCCGCTCGCCCTCGGCGTGATGGACTTCCGCTTCATGGGCGGCTCGATGGGCTCGGTGGTGGGCGAAAAACTCACCCGTCTGATCGAAACGGCCACAGCCCGGCGTTATCCGCTGCTGATCGTGTGCTCCTCCGGCGGGGCGCGCATGCAGGAGGGCATGCTCAGCCTGATGCAGATGGCCAAGGTGTCCGGCGCGCTGCAACGCCACCGCGCCGCTGAACTGCTCTACATCCCCCTGCTCACCCACCCCACCACCGGTGGGGTGACCGCCAGCTTCGCCATGCTGGGAGATCTGATCCTGGCGGAGCCCAAGGCCCTGATCGGCTTTGCCGGCCGTCGTGTGATCGAGCAGACCCTGCGCGAAAAGCTGCCCGACGACTTCCAGACCGCCGAATACCTCCAGGACCATGGCTTCGTGGATGCGATCGTCGCGCGTCCCGACTTCCGGGCCACCCTGGCGGAGCTGCTGCGCCTGCATGGCTGCCGCGAACAGGTGACGGCAGGAGCCACCCCATGAGTCCCCGCCAGTCGTTGTGGTCGCTGCTCGCTGGCCTGGTGCTGGCCTTGCTGCTGCTGGCACCGTTGCCGGGCCTGGAGCTGGGACGGGGGCTGGACATGGCACCGGCCGCTGCCGGCTCGGTGGACTGGCACGAGGTGCCAGCAACGGACGAGGGGCGCCAGTGGTGGGATGCCGGCAGCCTGCACCGCAGCCGTGGCGGCAACCTTTCGGTGCTGAGCCGTTTTCAGCCCGCCAGCGACTCTGACCAGCCCCGCATGGGCGATCTCTATGTGATGGAGGTGGACTGCGGCCAGAAGCTCTACCGCGACACCTCAATCAACGGCCTGCCCCAGTTCGGCTCCGAGTGGCAGCCCGCCGCCGGCGACAACCTGATCAGCTCGGTGATCGCCGAGAGCTGCCAGGCCGGTGCGGCGCTGCTGCAGGCTGCCTGAATCCCTTCTCCCTGTTCCGATGGCCGTGAGCCCCGCCACCCTCTCCCAGCGCCCCCTGGGCGTGGCCGTGGCCGGCCTCGGCTTCGGCGCGAGCGTGCACCTGCCGGCCCTGCGGGCCTGTGCCGGCACCGAACCGGTGGCCCTCTGGCACCCCCGCCAGGTGCGGCTGGACCGCGTCTGCGGCGAGCAGGAGCTGCCCGGCCACAGCGACTTCGCCGCCCTGCTGGCCGATCCCAGGGTGGAGGCGGTGGTGATCGCCACGCCGCCAGGACCACGCTTTGCCCTGGCCCGGCAGGCGCTGGAGGCGGGAAAGCACCTGATGCTTGAAAAGCCCGTGGCCCTCAACGCCGGCCAAGTGGAGGAGCTGCAGCGGCTGGCCCTGGCCAGGGGGCTCACGGTGGCGGTGGACTTTGAATACCGGGCGGTGCCCCAGTTCCAGCAGCTGGACGCCCTGCTGCGCAGCGGTGAGCTGGGCGATCTGGTGCTGGTGAAGCTCGACTGGCTGATGGGCAGCCGGGCCGATGCCTCCCGGCCCTGGAGCTGGTATTCCCAGGCCGAGGCCGGCGGCGGAGTGCTGGGGGCCCTCGGCACCCATGCCTTCGACATGCTGCGGTGGTTCGTGGGTCCGGGCCGGCGGGTGCATGGCCAACTCAGCACCGCCATCGGCGAACGTCCCCTGCCGGATGGCAGCGGCCGGCTGGCCGCCGTGGACGCCGAAGACGTTGCCCTGGTGCAGATGGAGCTGGAGGCGGCCGATGGCCGCATCGTGCCCGCCCAGGTGGCCCTCTCTTCGGTGGCCCGCCGCGGCCGCGGCTGCTGGCTGGAGCTCTACGGCCGCCAGGGCACGGCCGTGCTGGGCTCCGACAACCAGGCCGACTACGTGCACGGCTTCCAGCTCTGGTGCTCCCAGGCCGGGGAGCCGCTGCGCCGGCTTGAGCCCGATCCAGCCCTGGCCTTTCCGCGCAGCTGGGAGGACGGCCGCATCGCGCCGGTGGCCCGCCTGCATGGCTGGTGGAGCCAGGCGGTGCGGGAGGGGCGACCGATGGTGCCAGGGCTGGCCGAGGCCGCGAGCAGCCAGCGCTGCTGCGATGAGGCCCGCCGGGGCCACTGAGCGCCACGGGCACCGACCCCAACAAGCGCCAACATTCGGTAGCAACCGCTACGCTTTAAGGGCGTTGACCTGGGGTTTGCCCGGTCCTGCCTCCCACGGGCAGTAGCGCTCCACCCACCGCGATCCGCTCGATCGGGAGCTCCGTCCATGTCCATCACCACCGCCCGTCAGCTGGCCCGTCAAGCCGAGGCCGCCCGCCGCGCCGCCAAGCAGAGCGAGTTCAGCCTGCAGGCCCTGCGCCGCCAGCACCTGATCGACTGAGTCGCCCGGCTTACCACGCCAGGAGCCAAAGCCGCGGGGGGCATCACCTAGACTGCGCCCCAGTTCCGTTTCCTTTCTGCGAGGTTTCCCATGGCGTTGGTTCCGCTTCGGCTGCTGCTTGATCACGCTGCCGAGAACGGTTACGGCATTCCCGCGTTCAACGTGAACAACCTGGAGCAGGTGCAGTCGATCATGGAGGCGGCGTATGAAACCGACAGCCCCGTGATCCTGCAGGCGTCCCGCGGTGCCCGCGCCTATGCCGGTGAGGCCTTTCTGCGCCACCTGATCCTGGCCGCCACCGAAACCTATCCGGACATCCCGGTGGTGATGCACCAGGATCACGGCAACAGCCCCGCGACCTGCTTCGGCGCTGCGGCCAACGGCTTCACCTCAGTGATGATGGACGGCTCCCTGGAGGCCGATGCCAAGACGCCCGCCTCCTATGAGTACAACGTGCGCGTCACCAAAGAGGTGGTGGACGTGGCCCACGCCATCGGCGTGAGCGTGGAGGGCGAGCTGGGCTGCCTCGGCTCCCTCGAAACCGGCAAGGGTGAGGCCGAGGACGGCCACGGCTTCGAGGGTGCTCTCTCCAAGGAGCAACTGCTCACCGATCCCGCCGAAGCCGCCGACTTCGTGGCCAAGACCAAGGTGGACGCCCTGGCGATCGCCATCGGCACCAGCCACGGCGCCTACAAGTTCACCCGCAAGCCCACGGGCGAGGTGCTGGCAATCAGCCGCATCGCTGAGATCCACAAGGCTCTGCCCAACACCCACCTGGTGATGCATGGCTCCTCCTCGGTTCCCCAGGAGTGGCTCGACATGATCAACAAGTACGGCGGCGCCATCCCCGAGACCTACGGCGTGCCCGTGGAAGAGATCCAGGAAGGCATCCGCAATGGCGTGCGCAAGGTGAACATCGACACCGACAACCGCCTGGCCTTCACCGCTGCGGTACGGGAAGCAGCCGCCAAGGATCCCGCCAACTTCGATCCCCGCCACTTCAACAAGCCTGCCCGGGCCTACATGAAGCAGGTCTGCCTCGACCGCTACCAGCAGTTCTGGTGCGCCGGCAACGCCAGCAAGATCAAGCAGCGCGACATCAACTACTACGCCGCCCTCTACGCCAAGGGCGAACTGGAGCCCAAGGTGGCCGTGCCCGCCTGATCGCTTCTACTCCCACGGCCCGCCAAGGCGGGCCCAAACCATGCAGGGGGCCTAGGCCCCCTTTTTTGTTTGCATCGTCGCCGATGATCCCGCCTTGGAGCGAGCCTCGATGAGCGGCCAGCTGGGCATCTTTGACCCCTCCCTCAGCGCTGCTCCACATCTTCAGGAGTTACCTGGCCTTGCCCTGCGCTTCTGGCCCAGCTGGGCCGGCCCCGAGGCCGACGGCTGGATGGAGAGCCTGCGCCTTGACGTGCCCTGGAAGCAGGACTCCATCACCCTGTTTGGCCGCACCCACCCCGTGCCCCGCCTCACCTGCTGGGTGGGCGATCTCGGCTGCTCCTACAACTACAGCGGTGTTGCCAACCCGATCGAGCCCTGGTCGCCCCTGCTCCAGCAGCTTCGAGAGCGGGTGCAGACCGCGGCGGGCTGCCGCTTCAACTCCCTGCTGCTGAACCGCTACCGCGATGGTCGCGACGCGATGGGCTGGCATGCCGATAACGAGCCGGAGCTCGATCCCCGGGCGCCGATCGCGTCCCTGAGCTTCGGGGCTCCCCGCAGCTTCCGGCTCAAGCCCAGGGCCTCTGGCCGCAATCAAGGCAAGCCCCTGGCCTACGAGCTGGGGCATGGGGACTTGCTGGTGATGGATCCCCCCACCCAGGAGCATTGGCTGCACCAGGTGCCCCGGCGCCTGCGACTGCGGCAGGAGCGCATCAACCTCACGTTCCGTCGGATCCGTTCAGCGGCTCCACCGCCGTGGCCGCTGTGGAGCGACCGGGGTCGAGCAGGGCCTCGAGGGCTTCGCTGAGGCTGGCCTCCATCGCAATCCGAGAGCTGTCGCTCACCACCACCCGCGTCAGGGTGGGCAGGCCGCCGGCCCGGGCCTGCAGGTACACCGGCTCCACATAGAGCAGACCCTCGCCGATCGGCACCACCAGCAGATTGCCCTGGATCACCTTGGAACCGGCCCGGTCCCAGAGGCCGAACTGCTGGCTGATCCGCGGGTTCTGGTTGATCAGGGCCTGCACCTGCTCAGGCCCGTAGATGGGCAGCTGGCTGGGGA